>NZ_DEYR01000045.1:0-165138 GCF_002364635.1 Pseudomonas sp. UBA3153 | reverse complement strand
CCGCGCGCGCGCCCTCCGGTCCGCTGCCCGCCGCCGTGCAGGGCAAGCACTACCGCGTCGCCAGCGGCGATAGCCTGTGGGCCATCGCCAGACGCTTCAACCCGGGCGGCGAAGCCTCGCTGGAAGGGCTGATGCGCGATATCCAGCTGCTCAATCCGCAGGCCTTCGTCGGCGGCGAAGCGCATCGCCTCAAGGTGGGCGCCGAGCTGCTGCTGCCCGATACGCTCGCCGAAGAGGCGCCGCCCGCGATGCTCTCGCTGTCCAGCGAGGATGAAGAGCTGGAGAACACCCGGCCCTCCGCACCGATGCCCGGTGTTCCCGGTTCCCCGGAAAGCCAGGCTGCCCTGCAGCGGCGCGTGGATGAGGAGCTCGCCTCCAGCGCGGAAGAGAGCCAGTCGCTGCAGCAGCAGATGCGCGACCTGCAGAACCAGCTGCAGATCCTGCAGCAGCAACTGAGCGAGAGGGACCAGCAACTGGCCAGCCTGGAGTCGCGTCTCGGCGCGACGCCAGCGGCTGTTCCCCAGGCGACCGCGCCCGCCGCGGCCGAGCAAGGTCCGTCCGCCGCAGCGCCTGCGGATTTCGCGGCGCCCGGCCAGCCGGAAACGCCGCCCACGGATGCCGTAGCGCCGCTGGACGATCAGGCATCGGCCGCCGCGCCGCAGGACGAATCCGAACCGGCCCTGCCGCCGGCGGACGCTGCGCAAACCGCTCCTGCGCAGACTTCTCCCGCCGCCGAGCCTGCTCCGGCCGTGCCCGTCGCCGAGGAACCGGCCGCGCAGGAAGCGGCCGCCGAGGCCGAGCAGTCGACCGGTTCGTCGATCTGGCTGATCGGCGCCTTCTGCGTGGCGATGCTGCTGGCGTTGCTGCTGCTCTTGCGCCGTCGGCGCAAGCCCGCGCGGCTGCCCGACCCTCAGGTGGTCGTGGTGCCAGTGGTCGAGGATGATGCACTGGTCAGCCCGGCGCGCGTGCGCAGCACGGCCAGCGTCGAGCAGCCCGTCGAGACGCGCACGCAGATCTCCACCGATCCGCTGGAAGCCGCCAACATCTACATCGCCTACGGTCGCTTCGGCGAGGCCGAAAGCACCTTGCGCCACGCCCTGGAAAACGCGCCCGCGCGCATGGACCTGCGTTTGCGCCTGCTCGAAGTGCTCGCCGAGAACGGCGATCTTGGCGGGTTCGCCCGCGAGGAAGCGGTGCTGCGCGAGATGGGCGCGAGCCCGGCGCAGCTCGAGCGGATCAAGACCCGCTATCCGGCGATGAACGCGGACGCCGATGCCGTGGCGATGGCCAACTCGCGGGTCGACCCGTTGCAGGATGCCGTGCTCGACCTGGACGATCTGCCGCCCGCACCGGTCGCCCACGCGGCGCCTGACGAAGATCCCAACGATTACCCGCTGAACCTCGACGACCTGTCGCTGGACGCCGACTGGGACCTGATCAATCCGTTCCCCAACCAGTCGTCCAGGGCAGGGCAGGGCAAGGCCGAGGTCGAAGAGGAGCCGGACTTCCATTCCAACCTGCAGGAGCTGCCGGAGGTTTTCGAGCTGGACGAGCCGGAGCAGCCGTCGGCGCGCTCGGGTTTCGAAGCGGACCTCAGCGACGACTTCCTCGATGCCTTCGGTGACGACCTGTCGAGCGAGCGCCCGCTGGACGACCTGGCCGCCAGCCGCAAGATGAGCCTGGCCATGACCTACATCGAGCAGGGCGAGATCCAGAGCGCCTGCAACATCCTCAACGAGGTGATCGACCAGGGCGACGAGCAGCAGAAGGAAGAGGCTCGCGAGCTGTTGTCTCGCATCGCGTAAGAAGGTCGCCCGCGCCACCGAGACGCCGCATTCCGATGCGGCGTTTTGCTTTTCGCGCCTCGGCGACGGTCGTGGTTGCCGTTATGCTGGTCGCCCGGCCCGCCCGCGAGATCGCCATGACCCTTCCCACGCCACGCCCCGAAATCGTCATCACCTATTGCACCCAGTGCCAGTGGCTGCTGCGCGCCGCCTGGCTGGCGCAGGAGCTGCTGTCCACGTTCGCCGACGACCTCGGCCGGGTCGCCCTGGAGCCGGGAACGGGCGGGGTGTTCCGCATCACCTGTGACGGCGTGCAGCTCTGGGAGCGCAAGGCGGACGGCGGTTTCCCCGAGGCCAAGGTGCTCAAGCAGCGGGTTCGCGACCGCATCGACCCCGGGCGTGACCTGGGCCACAACGAGGCACGCACCTAGGCGCGGCCCCTGCGGCGCAGGGGTGCCCTGCGCGACAGCTTCAGTGCTTGAACATCACGTGACGCACCGCGGTGTAGTCCTCCAGCCCGTACATCGACATGTCCTTGCCGTAGCCGGAGCGCTTGACGCCGCCGTGGGGCATTTCGCTCACCAGCATGAAGTGCGTGTTCACCCAGGTGCAGCCGTACTGCAGGCGCGCCGAGAGGCGGTGCGCGCGGCCCACGTCGCGGGTCCAGATCGACGAGGCGAGACCGTAGTCGGAGTCGTTGGCCCAGGTCAGCGCCTGCAACTCGTCGTCGAACGGCGTGACCGACACCACCGGGCCGAACACTTCGTTGCGGACGATTTCGTCGTCCTGTTGCGCGCCGGCCAGCACCGTCGGCTGGAAGAAGAAGCCGTCACCGGCGACCGCCTTGCCGCCAGTGACCACCTCGATGTGCGACTGGCCGCTGGCGCGCTCGACGAAACCACTGACGCGGTCGCGATGCTGCGCGGTGATCAGCGGGCCGAGTTCGGTGGCGGCGTCGTTCTGCAGGCCGGTCTTCAGGCTGCCCACGGCATCGCCCAGGGCGGCGACGAATTTCTCGTAGATGCCTTTTTGCGCGTAGATGCGGCAGGCGGCGGTGCAGTCCTGTCCGGCGTTGTAGAAGCCGAAGGTGCGGATGCCCTCGACGGCGGCCTCGATGTCGGCGTCGTCGAAGATCAGCACGGGTGCCTTGCCACCCAGCTCCATGTGCATGCGTTTCACGCTGGCCGCGGTGCTGGAGATGATGTTGGCTCCGGTGGCGATGGAGCCGGTGAGCGAGACCATGCGCACGCGCGCGTGCGTCACCAGCGGCGTGCCGACGCTGGCGCCACGGCCGAAGACGATGTTGACCACCCCGGCGGGGAAGATCTCGGCGAGGAATTCGGCCAGTTTCAGCGCCGTCAGCGGCGTTTGCTCGGACGGCTTGAGCACCACGGTGTTGCCTGCCGCCAGGGCCGGCGCGAGTTTCCAGGCGGCCATCATCAGCGGGTAGTTCCACGGCGCGATGGAGGCGACCACGCCGAGCGGGTCGCGGCGGATCATCGAGGTGTGTCCCGGCAGGTATTCGCCGGCGGCGGAACCGGACAGGCAGCGGCTGGCCCCGGCGAAGTAGCGGAACACGTCGGCGATGGCGGGGATTTCGTCGTTCAGCGCGGCGCCGAAGGGTTTGCCGCAGTTGTCCGACTCCAGCTTCGCCAGCTCCTCTGCATGCGCCTCGATGCGGTCGGCGAGGCGCAGCAGCAACATCGCACGGTCCTTCGGCGCGGTTTGCGACCAGCCGTCGAAGGCGGCGTCGGCGGCGCGCACCGCGGCGTCCACCTGCGCTTCGCTGGCTTCGGCGATCTGCACCAGCGGCGCGCCGAGGGAGGGGTTGAGCACGGCGAGACTCTCGCCTTCGCCGGCGATCAGTTGGCCATTGATCAGCAGTTTGGTTTGCATGGGGTCAGCCTCGCTATGGGTTGTCGTTGGGTTGGGGAGGGCGCTGCTGCCCTCTCCCCCGGCCCCTCTCCCGTAAACGGGAGAGGGGAGTGTTCGTGTGGTGTTCATCGTTCGTGCCCGGCCGCTGCAGCGCGATCGTCCGGACGGATCACTTCCGGACCCGCCCGGTCCGCCCCTTTCCCGTAAACGGGAGAGGGGGAGTGTTCGTGTCGGTGTTCATCGTTCGTGCTCGGCCTCTGCAGAACGATCGTCCGGACGGATCACTTCCGGACCGCCCGGTCCGCCCCCTTTCCCGTAAACGGGAGAGGGGAGTGTTCGTGTGGTGTTCATCGTTCGTGCCCGGCCTCAGCAGTACGATCGGTCAGACTGATCACTTGCGGTCCCGCCCGGATCGCCCCCTCTCCCGTTCACGGGAGAGGGCTGGGGAGAGGGCGGCTTTCACTTGCCGCTACCCGCCACGCCCTCGCCGCCCCGGGTCAGGTAATAGGCGCCGAGGATCGGCAGCATGGTCACCAGCATCACCAGCATCGCCACCACGTTGGTCACCGGCACGTCGCGCGGGCGGCTGAGCTGGTTGAGCAGCCACAGCGGCAGGGTGCGTTCGTGGCCGGCGGTGAAGGTGGTGACGATGATCTCGTCGAAGGACAGCGCGAAGGCGAGCATCCCGCCGGCCAGCAGCGCCGAGCCGAGGTTCGGCAGGATGATGTAGCGGAAGGTCTGCCAGCCGTCCGCGCCCAGGTCCATGCTCGCTTCGATCAGGCTGTGCGAGGTGCGCCGCAGACGGGCGATGACGTTGTTGTAGACGATCACCACGCAGAAGGTGGCGTGGCCGATGACGATGGTCAGCAGGCCCGGCTCGATGCCCAGGCTCTTGAACGCGGCGAGCAGCGCCAGGCCGGTGACGATGCCGGGCAGGGCGATGGGCAGGATCAGCATCAGCGAGATGCCTTCCTTGCCGAAGAAGTCGCGGCGGTACAGCGCGGCGGCGGCCAGGGTGCCGAGGATCATGGCGATCAGCGTGGCGAGGCAGGCGATCTGCAGCGACAGGCCAATGGCATCGAGCACGTCCTGGCGCGCGAAGGCGACGCTGAACCACTTCAGGGTGAAGCCCTTGGGCGGGAAGCTGAACGCCGCGTCCTCGGTATTGAAGGCGTAGAGGAAGATGATCAGGATCGGGAAGTGCAGGAACACCAGCCCGCCCCAGGCCGCCAGCCTGAGTCCCCAGGAGGCTCGTTCAGAGTGCATCGAAGGCCCCCAGACGTTTGACGATGGACAGGTAGATCGCGATCAGCACGATCGGCACCAGGGTGAACGCGGCGGCCATCGGCAGGTTGCCGATCGCGCCCTGCTGGGCGTAGACCATGCTGCCGATGAAGTAGCCGGGCGGCCCCACCAGCTGCGGCACGATGAAGTCGCCGAGGGTCAGGCTGAAGGTGAAGATCGAGCCGGCGGCGATGCCGGGGATCGACAGCGGCAGGATCACCTGGCGGAAGGTCTGCGCCGGGCGCGCGCCCAGGTCGGCCGAGGCTTGCAGCAGGTTCGGCGGCAGCCGCTCCAGCGAGGCCTGGATCGGCAGGATCATGAACGGCAGCCAGATGTAGACGAACACCAGGAAGCGCCCGAGGTGTGAGGTCGACAGCGTGCTGCCGCCGATCCCGGGAATGCCGAGGACCAGTTGTAGCAGCGGCGCCAGGCCGAGGTGGTCGACGAACCACTGGGCGACGCCGCCCTTGGCCAGCAGCAGGGTCCAGGCATAGGCCTTGACGATGTAGCTGGCCCACATCGGCAGCATCACCGCGATGTAGAAGAACGCCTTGGTCTTGCCGCGGGTGTAGCGCGCCATGTAGTAGGCGATGGGAAACGCCAGCAGGCCGGCCGCCAGCGACACCGCCACTGCCATGCCTAGGGTGCGCAGGATGATGTCGTAGTTGGCCGGCTGGAACAGCGCGCCGAGGTTGGCCAGGGTCAGCTCCGGCGTCACCGCCATGGTGAAGTCGTCGAAGGTGTAGAAGCCTTGCCAGAGCAGCGCCAGCAGCGAGCCGAGGTAGATCGCGCCGAACCACAGCAGCGGCGGCACCAGCAGCAGCGAGAGGTACAGGTTCGGCTTGCGGTAGAGCAGGCTGGACAGGCGTCGCAGCGGGCCGCCGGCGGCCGCCGTCCTGGTATTGAGAGCGAGCTGCATCAGGCGTCCGCTCCGGGTGCGATGTCGTGCAGTGCGACCATCGCCGCGCGCGCCCAGCGTGCCGTCACCCGCTGTCCGGTGCTGCGCAGCGCGGCGCCTTCGCCCCACTGCGTATTGGCCTGGCTGACGCAGAAGTTCTGCCCGTTATCCAGGCGGATTTCGTAGCGCGTGGCGGCGCCCTGGTACTGGATGTCGTGGAGCAACCCACTGATTTCGACTTCATCGCTGCCGAGGGCTTCGCTGTCCGCCAGGCGCGTGTGCTCCGGGCGGATCGACAGGGGCCGTTCGCTGCCACCCAGCTCCAGCGCCAGGCCGCCACGCAGCACGTTGGAGGTGCCGACGAATTCGGCGACGAAAGACGTGGCGGGCTTCATGTAGAGGTTGCGCGGGGTGTCGACCTGTTCGATGCGGCCCTTGTTGAACACCGCCACGCGGTCGGACATCGACAGCGCCTCGCTCTGGTCATGGGTGACGAAGATGAAGGTGATGCCCAATTGGCGCTGCAGTTTCTTCAGTTCGCTCTGCATCTGCTCGCGCAGCTTGAGGTCGAGCGCGCCGAGCGGTTCGTCGAGCAGCAGCACGCGCGGACGATTGACCAGCGCACGGGCGAGGGCGACGCGCTGGCGCTGTCCGCCGGAAAGCTGCACGGGCTTGCGCGCGCCGTAGCCGCCCAGGGCGACCATGCCCAGCGCCTCCTCGGCGCGGGCTCGGCGCTCGGTCTTGCCGACGCCCTTGACCTTGAGGCCGTAGGCGACGTTGTCGAGCACATTCATGTGCGGGAACAGCGCGTAGTCCTGGAACACCGTGTTGACGTCGCGCTGGTAGGGCGCAAGGCCGACGGCCTCGGCACCGTGGATGCGGATGGAGCCGGCGCTGGGTTGCTCGAAGCCGGCGATCAGCCGCAGGCAGGTGGTCTTGCCCGAGCCCGACGGGCCGAGCATGGAGAAGAACTCGCCTTCCTGGATATCGATGGACACCCGGTCGACGGCCTTCACCTCGCCGAACTGGCGGGAAACCTGGGTGAACTGAACGGCGATGGTCATCTGCTGCGCTACTCCGGAAAGCAAAAGGGCGGCGTGGAAAGTGGAGGGGGCGAGGGACTCGCCCTGCCGAGAGAAACCGGACGGCCTGGGTTGCATGCCCCCTCTCCCGTTCACGGGAGAGGGCCGGGGAGAGGGGCCTTTCCTGGCACACCCATCCCGGGCCCGACGTGGACGAGAAAACGAAGGGTTCAGCGTCCGCCCATGATCGCGATGTAGTCCTGCGTCCAGCGGCTGTAGGGAACGAACTTGCCGCCCTCGGCCTGCGGGGTTTTCCAGAAGGCGATCTTGTCGAAGTTGTCGAAGCCGTTGACCTTGCAGCCTTCGGCGCCGAGCAGTTCGCTTTCCTTGCAGCCGGCGGGAACCGCGGGCAGCGAGCCGAACCAGGCGGCCACGTCGCCCTGGACCTTCGGCGACATCGACCAGTCCATCCATTTGTAGGCGCAGTTCGGGTGCTTGGCCTCGGCGTGCAGCATGGTGGTGTCGGCCCAGCCGGTGGCGCCTTCGGCCGGCACGGTGGAGGCGATCGGCTGCTTCTCCAGCTGCAGCGCGTTGACCTGGTACGGCCAAGCGCCGGAGGCGACCACGCCCTCGTTCTTGAAGTCGCTCATCTGTACCGTGGTGTCGTGCCAGTAGCGGTGCACCAGTGCGTGCTGCTTGCGCAGCAGGTCGAGCACCGCGGCGTACTGCGGTTCGGTCAGCTGATAGGGGTCGCTTATGCCCAGCTCGGGCTGCTTGGCCTTCAGGTAGAGCGCCGCGTCGGCGATGTAGATCGGGCCGTCGTAGGCCTGCACGCGACCCTTGTTCGGCTTGCCGTCGGCCAGATCCTGGGCCTCGAAGACCACGCTCCAGCTGGTCGGCGCCTGCTTGAACACGTCGGTGTTGTACATCAGCACGTTCGGGCCCCACTGGTAGGGCGTGCCATAGGTCTTGTCATCCACCACGTACCAGGGCGCGTCCTTGAGACGTGGGTCGAGGCCCTGCCAGTTGGGGATCAGCGCGGTGTTGATGGGCTGCACGCGCTTGCCATAGATCAGCCGCAGCGAGGCGTCGCCCGAGGCGGTCACCAGGTCGTAGCCGCCCTTGGCCATGAGGCTGACCATTTCGTCCGAGGTGGCGGCGGTCTTGACGTTGACCTTGCAGCCGCTGTCCTTCTCGAACTGGCTGACCCAGTCGTAGCTCTTGTCGCTTTCGCCGCGTTCGATGTAACCGGGCCAGGCGACGATGTCGAGCTGGCCTTCGCCGGCGCCGACGGCCTTCAGGGCTTCGGCGGCTTGCAGGCTGCTGCTGCCGAGCAGGGCGCCGGCGAGTGCGCCGAGCAGAGCGGTGGTGTGCGCTGACATTGGTAATCCCTCTTCTTGGTTTGATAGTCGGGGCAGTGAATGTCTTGCCGGCCGGAGCGCGTCCGGTCCTGATTGTTATGTCGCCGCGCCTGTCGGTCGGTGCGGTCGAATCGGGTGTGTCAATTTCCGTTCTCGGGCAGTCGGCCCCCTCCCTCGGCCCCTCTCCGGTGAACGGGAGAGGGGAGAAAAATCTAAAGCGGTACCTTGCCGTGGCGCGCCATGATGTGGCGGACCACGCTGTAATCGGCCAGCGAATCGCTGGACAGGTCCTTGCCGTAGCCTGAGCGTTTCAGCCCGCCGTGCGGCATCTCGCTGGTCAGCATGAAATGGGTGTTGATCCAGGTGCAGCCGTATTGCAGCCGCGCGGCGATCTGCATGGCCTTGTCCAGGTCCTGGGTCCAGACCGACGAGGCCAGGCCGTACTCGGAGTCGTTGGCCCAGTCCAGCGCCTGGCTCGGCTCGTCGAAACGGGTGACCGTGACCACCGGGCCGAACACTTCGCGCTGGACGATCTCGTCGCTCTGCTTGCAGCCGGCGAGCAGCGTCGGCTGGTAGTAGAAGCCGGGGCCGGAGTGCACCGCCGCGCCGGTGACGCGCTCGATGTGCGGCTGGCCGAGGGCGCGCTCGACGAAGCTGGCCACGCGGTCGCGCTGGCGGGCGCTGATCAGCGGGCCCATCTCGTTGTCGGCGTCCTTCTTGCGGGCGAAGCGCAGGGTCGACACGGCCTCGCCGAGCCGGGCCAGCAAGCGGTCGTGAATGCCGGCCTGGGCGTAGATGCGGCAGGCGGCGGTGCAGTCCTGGCCGGCGTTGTAGTAGCCGTAGTTGCGCACGCCCTCGACCACGGCATCGAGGTCGGCATCGTTGCAGACGATCACCGGCGCCTTGCCGCCCAGTTCCAGGTGCGTGCGTTTGAGCGTGCGGGCGGCGGCCTGCAACACCTTCTGCCCGGTGACGATGTCGCCGGTCAGCGACACCATGCGCACCTTCGGATGCCCTACGAGCTGGCTACCGACCCCTTCGCCACCTCCGCAGAGGATGTTGATCACGCCCGGCGGGAGAATCTCGGCGAGCAGCGGCGCGAGGGCGAGGATCGACAGCGGCGTGTGTTCCGAGGGCTTGAACACCAGCGTGTTGCCGGCGGCCAGCGCCGGCGCGATCTTCCACGCGGCCATCATCAGCGGGTAGTTCCAGGGCGCGATGGAGGCGACCACGCCCAGCGGGTCGCGTCGCACCAGGCTGGTGTGGCCAGGCACGTACTCGCCGGCCAGTTGGCCTTGCTGGCAGCGCACCGCGCCGGCGAAGAAGCGGAACACGTCGACGCTCGCGGTCAGGTCGTCCTGGCGCGCCAGGTGCAGGGGCTTGCCGCAATTCAGCGATTCCAGCCGCGCCAGGCTGTCGGTGTTTCTTTCGATGCAGTCGGCGATCGCCAGCAATGCCTGGGCACGTTGCGCCGGCGTGGTCCTCGACCAGCCGGGAAACGCCTGCTGGGCGGCGGCGATGGCGGCCTCCACCTGATCGATCGAGGCCTCGGCGACCTCCACCAGCGTCTCGCCGCTGGCCGGATCGATGATCGCCTCGACCAGCCCTTCGCCGCGAGACAGCTCGCCACCGATCAGCAGATCGGTGCGCAGCGTGGCGAGTGGGCTGATTGCATTCATCGTGATCGGCGTTCCGTGGCGATTCGGTTGCGCGAACCCGGCGCCGTTGAGCGCCTGTTCGTCTTTACCCGAGACTAGAGGGCTGCATCGCGGTCGACAAATGCTAAAAAATGAAAGCCGCGTTCGATTAAATAGAATGCCGGCGCGCGGAGGGCTTTTCCCGCGCCACGGTGAGGAACGGATCGACCAGCGCCGGCCGCGCCGTGCCGCGTCGCCAGGCCAGGCCGACGTCCAGCGGTTCGCTGAGGTCGGCCAGCGGCCGTGCCTCGATGATGTCGCCTTCCAGCGACCACGGCCGGTAGGTCATGTCCGGCTGGATCGACAGCCCCAGCCCGGCGGCGACCAGGCTGCGCACCGCTTCCACCGAGGCGGTGCGCAGCGTCACGTGCGGCGTCAGGCCGGCGCGGGCCCAGATGCGCTGGGTGTGCAGGCCCATCTCGTCGGCGTTCAGCTGGATCAGCGGCTCGGCGCCGACATCCGCGAGGCCAATGCTGTCGCGCTCCAGTAGCGGATGCTGGGCGGGCAGCCAGAGCCGGTGAGGCGAATGGGTCAGCACTTCGGTCTGCAGCGCGTGGCGGTCCTCCAGGTTGGAAACGATCAGCACGCCGACATCGATCTCGCCGGACACCAGCAGATGCTCGATGTACGAGCGTTCGTCCTCCACCACGCGGGTCTGCACGTTGGGGTAGGCGCGCTGGAAGCGGGTGATCAGATCGGCCAGGTAATAGCCGGCGACCAGGCTGGTCACGCCGATGGTCAGGCAGCCGGCGACCTGCTCGGTGCTCTGCTGGAGGCTGCGCTTGGCGTTTTCCACGGTGGCCAGGATCAGGTGCGCCTGGCGCAGGAACTGGTGGCCCTGGTGGGTCAACGACATGCCCTTGGCGTGGCGGTTGAACAGGCTGACGCCGATCTCTTCCTCGAGTTGCTGGATGGCCAGGGTCAGGGTCGACTGCGAGATGAACACGGCCTGCGCGGCGGCGGAAATGGAGCCCGATTCGGCGACTGCGATGAAATGGCGAATCTGGCGTAGCGACATCATGGCGGCGGGCTCGCTAAAGGATTTGCGCGAACTATGCCACGGGCGTTCGTTTTTATCGAAATGATCGCGGCTGCCGCGCGGCAATATCCGGAAGCACTCTGAAACCGCGCCCTGCGGGCCCGCGCGGTAGATTTCCCGCAGGCATTTTTTGTCTTTCTGCGGAGGAATCCCATGAATACGCGTGGTTTGCTCGATCAGTTGCTCAAATCCGGCCAGGAGCTGTTGCAGCAGAAATCCACTGGTAAATCCGCCGGCGGACTCGGTGGCCTGGGTGATGCCCTCGGCGGCATGCTCGGTGGCGCCAGGAGCAACGGCGACCTGTTCAAGGGGGCGGCCGGCGGTGCGCTGGGCGCCAGCGCGCTCGGCCTGCTGCTGGGCAACAAGAGCGCGCGCAAGGTGGGCGGCAAGGTGCTCACCTACGGTGGCCTCGCGGCGCTCGGCGTGCTCGCCTACAAGGCTTACGGCAACTGGCAGAGCCAGCAGGCCGATGCGCCGCGGGGCGAGCCGCAGACCCTGGACCGCCTGCCCGCGCCGCTGGTCGAGGAGCACAGCCAGGCGATCCTCAAGGCATTGCTCGCCGCGGCCAAGGCTGACGGACACGTCGATGATCGCGAGCGCCAGTTGATCGAGGGCGAACTGGTCAAGCTCACCGACGACCGCGAGGTGCGCCAGTGGATGGAAGCGGAGTTGAACAAGCCGCTCGATCCGGCCGATGTCGCCCGCGCGGCGAGCACCCCGGAAATGGCCGCCGAGATGTACCTGGCCAGCGTGCTGATGGTGGATGAGGAGCACTTCATGGAGCGCGCCTATCTGGAAGAGCTGGCGCGCCAGCTGAGGATCGACCCGGCACTCAAGCTGGAGCTGGAGAGCCAGGTACGCCAGGCGGTGGAAGCCTAGGTCGTCTTTCCAGGTGCGACCCTCGACTAGGCCGCCGGCACCCACGGTCGGTGGAATTCGGCCCGGTTGCGCCCGGCCGACTTGGCCCGGTACAGCGCCTGGTCGGCCAGCTCCAGCGCCTGTTCGATCCCTTCGGCGTCCAGCGGCCAGAGCGCTCCGCCGATGCTGCAGCCCACCTGGGCCTGCTGGCTTTCCAGCAGGAAGGGCTCGCGCAGGGCGCGTAGCGCGCGGGCGGCGATCTGCTCGCTCTGCATCGGCGCATCCTCCTTCGACACCTTGAGCACCATCAGGAATTCGTCACCGCCCAGGCGCGCCACCAGGTCGCCGTCGCGCAGGCAGGCGCGCAGGCGGATCGCCACCTCGCGCAGCAACTGGTCGCCGACGCCGTGGCCGAAGCGGTCGTTGATCGGCTTGAAACCGTCCAGGTCGAGGTAGAGCAGCGCCAGGGTGCCGTGCGCCTGCTGCTGGGCGTAGCGCAGGAACTTGTCCAGCGCCGCGCGGTTCGGCAGGCCGGTGAGGGGGTCGTGGTGGGCCAGGTTCTCCATCATCCCCAGTTCGCTTTTCTGCTGGGTCAGGCTCTCCACCATGCCGCGTATCGAATGGCTCAGCGACTGGATTTCGCGGCTGCCGCGGACTTCCGGAATGACCGCGATCTCGCCGGCGCTCAGGCGATCGGCGGCCGCGGCGATCTCGCGCAGCGGCCGGGTGTAATACGTCGTCATCAGCCAGCCGATGGCGGCGAAGATCAGCGCCAGTCCGGCGCCCCAGACGAGGATGTCGCGGCCCATCTCGACGGCGGGCGCGTAGGCCAGGTCGACCTGCTGGCGGGTCACCACCGTCCAGCCGAGGCCGCGGTAATCGCCGTTGCCGCGGCTGCGGGCGAAGCCGGTGAGGTAGAGGCGCTCGTCCGACCACTCCTGCACCGACCAGAAATTGTCCCGCTTGTCGTCCAGCGCCGGCAGGTCGAGGCGCTCGCCGATCATGTCCTTCGGGCCGAGCAGCACGCGGCGGTCACTGGACAGTACGAGGAATTCCACCTGGTTGCGCTCCTGCTGCGGCAGCATCAGCGAGCGCCGCACCTCGTCGGCCCAGCCCCAGGACAGGTGCGTGGCGAGCACACCGATGACCTGGCCGCCCGGGGCGCTCACCGGGAGGGCGATGTCGACGAACTTCATCGCTTCGCCGGTCGGATTGGGCAGCAGCTTGGCGAGCAGCACCGCGTCGTGGACGTCGCCGACGAAGCGTCCCTTGACGCCTTCGCTGAACACCGGGCGCTGCGCGATGTTGGCGCCTTCCAGTATGCCGTCGGTGGACGCCAGGACATTGCCCTGGACGTCCATGTAGCCGATCCAGGCGGCGCTCTGGAACTGCGATTTCATGCGGTCGAGAAGGTCGCGAATCTGCCGCAGGTCGTTGGGTTCTCGCAGCGTGTTGAGCGAGGCGAGGACATCGAGCATCCGCGCCCGGTTGGCCATGTCGCGGTCCAGGCGCTCGATCATCTGGTAGGACAGGTCGGCCAGTTGCTGGCCCACCTCCTGGCGGATGCGTTTGCTCGACTCGCTGTAGATGGCGCCGCCGAGCAACAGGCAGAGGGTGACGGCGAGCAGTGCGATGAGCAGGGCGAAGCGGCTACGCAGACTACGGGTTGCGTGCATGGCGCTGGGGTCCCTATCGGAGGCCTGGACGTGGCCGGCGAGTATGCCCCAGCGTGTGCTGCCAGGTCAGCAGGAGTCGCGTATACTCGCCGGCTTTTCCGAAGTTTTGCCTGTGAGTGATGCCCGCCATGGAAATCAACCCGATCCTTAACAGCATCAAAGATTTGCACGAACGCTCCCAAACCATTCGGGGGTATCTTTGACTACGATCAGAAGAATGAGCGTCTGACCGAAGTCAACCGCGAGCTGGAAGACCCGGCCGTGTGGAACAACCCCGAGTACGCCCAGAACCTGGGCCGCGAGCGCGCGCAACTGGCGCTGATCGTCGAGACCCTGGACGAGATGGAGAGCGGGCTGGCAGATTCCCGCGACCTGCTGGAAATGGCGGCCGAGGAGGGCGACCAAAGCGCCGTCGACGACGTCGCCGTGGAAGTCGAGCGACTGCGCGGGATTCTCGAGAAGCTCGAATTCCGGCGCATGTTCAGTGGCGAAATGGACCCCAACAACGCCTACCTGGACATCCAGGCCGGTTCCGGCGGCACAGAGGCCCAGGACTGGGCGAACATGCTCCTGCGCATGTACCTGCGCTGGGCCGACAAGCGCGGCTTCGATGCGGAAATCGTCGAACTCTCCGAAGGAGAAGTCGCCGGCATCAAGAGCGCCACCGTGCACGTCAGGGGCGAGTACGCGTTCGGCTGGCTGCGCACCGAGATCGGCGTGCACCGGCTGGTGCGCAAGAGCCCGTTCGACTCCGGCAACCGTCGCCACACCTCGTTTTCCGCGGTGTTCGCCTCGCCGGAGATCGACGACAACATCGATATCGACATCAACCCGGCCGACCTGCGCATCGATACCTATCGCTCGTCCGGCGCCGGCGGCCAGCACGTGAACACCACCGACTCGGCGGTGCGCATCACCCACGTGCCGACCAACACCGTCGTGCAGTGCCAGAACCAGCGTTCCCAGCACGCCAACAAGGACACCGCGATGAAGATGCTGCGGGCCAAGTTGTACGAGCTGGAAATGATGAAGCGCAACGCCGCCGCCCAGGCGCTGGAGGAAACCAAGTCGGATATCGGCTGGGGCCACCAGATTCGCTCCTACGTCCTCGATCAGTCGCGGATCAAGGACCTGCGGACCAACATCGAGCGCAGCGACTGCGACAAGGTGCTGGACGGCGACATCGACGAATACCTCGAAGCCAGTCTGAAGCAGGGGCTGTAACGCCCCTGTTGCCCAGGGCGGGCCTGACTCGCGGGCCCGCTTCGATACCCCAGCAGAGTGGCCGGCGGTCCGTCTCGGCCACCGCGCGACAGATGTGCTAACCGTTTCGACACAGGCACCAGCCTAACCAGGAACCACCGAAGACCATGAGCGAACAACCGCTGAACGAGCATGCCCAGCATGAGGAAGAGAACAAGCTGATTGCCCAACGCAAGGAAAAACTTGCCGCGCTGCGCGAAACCCAGCCGATTCCGTTCCCCAATGACTTCCGCCGCGACAGCCTCTGCGACGTCCTGCAGAAGCAGTACGCCGACAAGACCAAGGAAGAGCTGGAAGCCGCCGGCATCAAGGTCAAGGTGGCGGGTCGCATCGTGCTCAACCGCGGAGCCTTCATGGTGCTGCAGGACAGCAGCGGCCGCCTGCAGGTCTACGTCGACCGCAAGACGCTACCGTCGGAAACCCTGGAAGCGGTGAAGAGTTGGGACCTGGGCGACATCATCGCCGCCGAGGGCACCCTGGCGCGCAGCGGCAAGGGTGACCTGTACGTCTACATGGACAACGTGCGCCTGCTGACCAAATCGCTGCGCCCGCTGCCGGACAAGCACCACGGCCTCACCGACACCGAGCAGCGCTACCGCCAGCGCTACGTCGACCTCATCGTCAACGAGGAGGTGCGCCAGACCTTCCGCGTGCGCTCCCAGGTGATCGCGCACATCCGCAAGTTCCTCGCCGAACGTGATTTCCTCGAAGTCGAGACGCCGATGCTGCAGACCATTCCCGGCGGCGCGGCGGCCAAGCCATTCGAGACCCACCACAACGCGCTGGACATGCCGATGTTCCTGCGCATTGCCCCGGAGCTGTACCTCAAACGGCTGGTGGTCGGTGGCTTCGAGAAGGTCTTCGAGATCAACCGCAACTTCCGTAACGAAGGCGTTTCGACCCGGCACAACCCCGAGTTCACCATGCTCGAGTTCTACCAGGCCTACGCCGACTACGAAGACAACATGGACCTGACCGAGGAACTGTTCCGCGAGCTGGCCCAGCTGGTTCTGGGAACCACCGACGTGCCTTACGGCGACAAGGTGTTCCACTTCGGCGAGCCGTTCGCGCGCCTGTCCGTGTTCGACTCGATCCTCAAGTACAACCCGGAGATCAGCGCCGCCGACCTCCAGGACATCGACACCGCCCGCGCCATCGCCAAGAAGGCCGGCGCCAAGGTCATCGGCTTCGAGGGCCTGGGCAAGCTGCAGGTGATGATTTTCGAGGAGCTGGTCGAGCACAAGCTGGAGCAGCCGCACTTCATCACCCAGTACCCGTTCGAGGTCTCGCCGCTGGCCCGTCGCAACGACGCCGACCCGAGCGTCACCGACCGCTTCGAGCTGTTCATCGGCGGTCGCGAGATCGCCAACGCCTACTCCGAGCTGAACGATGCCGAAGACCAGGCCGCGCGCTTCCATGCTCAGGTCGCGGACAAGGACGCCGGCGACGACGAGGCGATGCACTTCGATGCCGACTTCGTCCGCGCGCTGGAATACGGCATGCCGCCCACCGCTGGCGAGGGCATCGGCATCGACCGCCTGGTGATGCTGTTGACCAACTCGCCGTCGATCCGCGACGTGATCCTGTTCCCGCACATGCGCCCGGAACTCTGATCGGTCTGCACTGAAAGAGCCGCCCCAGGGCGGCTTTTTCATGGGTTCCATTTCAGCCGCCGGGACGGTCGGCCTGCCTCGGTTCCCTGGATAGCGGGGGAAAGGGCGCCGGCGAGCTGATCCCGCGCCCAGACCCGCATGCCACGGGGATTGACGCCCCGCGCCCCGGAATGGAATATCCAACGGCTTTGCAACTCGCTCTGCAGCGTCGGGCGGAGCCTGATGCGTCACCCATAAGAGGAAGATTCCCGATGATTCCCTGGCGCGCGCTGGTCGCGGTCACCTGCCTTCTGCTCGGCGGTTGCCTGGCGACCTTCAAGGACCCGATCCCGGCCAACGAGGCCGCGCCCATTCCGCTGCTCGGCGAATGGACCCGCAAGGACGAATGGGGCGTGCAGCAGTTCCTCGACATCCGCCGTGCCGGCAGCAACCTGTACCAGGCGCGGGTCTATTCCGAGCGCGCGGACAACCTGGCGGGCGCCGACGAGTACGGTTTCACCGTCGCCCATCACGGCCGCCGCTGGTACCTCTCCGCCGGCCTGCCGAAGAAGTTCGGCGGCAATTTCGCCATCGGCGGTTTCGAGTTGACCGACAACGGCGAGCTGCTGGTCTACACCCTCGACATCGAGCGCATCCTCCAGGATATCCAGGGCGGTATGTTGCAGGGGCGGCGCGTGGAGACCGCGGAAGGCGACGGCGCGCTGATCGACAGCCCGTGGCCGGCGGTGTTCGCCTACCTGGACGATCCGGCCAATTCGGATGTCTTCGTCGAAGCGGCGCGCTACCAGCGCCTGGGACAGTGAGGGAGCCATGAGCAACGGCAGCAACCTGGACGACTATCAGCGCATCGTGCGCGCCCTGTCCGACCGCATCGTCGAGGCGCAGGCACCGATCCGCATCCTCGATGCCGTGAAGTGGGACGAGAGCATCCGCCAGGGCTTCTTCGACGACGGCTGCAAGCGCCTGCCGGCGGTCGATCGCGCCTATTACGAAGCGCGTCCGCTGGGTTTCGACGGTGCGGCGAAGAAGCTCGAGCTGCAGAACATCGAGCGCGACGTCACCCGCCAGCTCGGCCAGTTCAACCCCGTCGGGCAGATCATGCGGCGCATGTGCAAGGAGTACCGCATGGTGATCCGCATGCTCGAAGCGCGCGGCACCGCGGATTTCGGGCTGATTTCCCAGGAACTCTACGGCGCCGCCTCGGACGCCTTCCACGCCGGCGATCCGACCCTGGCCGACCTCGGCCTGATGCTCTCGGATTACCTGAACAACATCGACGGCCGTGGCGATCTCAAGGACGAGCCGAAGACGCTGACCGCCAAGGAAGCCGTGGCCATGCTGCAGCGCCGGCTGGACGAAGTGTTCGGTGCCGGCGAGGGCATCATCCGCGTGTTCGAGTCCGACGGCATCGTCGCCGATGCGGCGGCCGGCGCCGACTACATCAAGGTCCGCACGGACGCGCTGTTCAATGAGCGCGACGTGCGCGCGCTGGAGGTTCACGAAGGGCTGGTACACGTCGGCACCACGCTGAACGGGCTGAACCAGCCGATCTGCACCTTCCTCTCCAAGGGCCCGCCGTCCTCGACCGTGACTCAGGAGGGCCTGGCGATCCTCATGGAAGTGATCGCCTTCACGTCCTACCCAAGCCGTCTGCGCAAGCTGACCAACCGCACCCGCGCGATCCACATGGCTGAGGAGGGCGCGGATTTTCTGCAGATCTTCGAGTTCTTCCGCGAGCAGGGCTATAGCGAGGACTCCAGCTACGCCAACAGCAGCCGGGTGTTCCGCGGCTCCACCCCGGACGGGTTGCCGTTCACCAAGGACCTGTCGTATCTGAAGGGCTTCATCCTGATCTACAACTACATCCAGCTGGCGGTGCGCAAGGGCAAGCTGGAGCAGATTCCCCTGCTGTTCTGCGGCAAGACCACCCTGGAGGACATGCGCACCCTGCGCCAGCTGGTCGACGAGGGCCTGGTGGCGCCGCCCAAGTACCTCCCGCCGCAGTTCCGCGACCTCAACGCGCTGGCCGCCTGGATGTGCTTTTCCAACTTTCTCAACCACCTGAGCCTGGATCGCATCGAGGCGGATTACGCCAATATCCTCTAGCCGCCACGCGGCGAACCGTCGCGCATAATCTTGATCGGTGCCAAGCACCGACCAGCATTCCATGGCAGCATGCCGCTCCCAATCGTGGCGGGTGCATGTCCCCGCTGCCCACAACCTCCGTTCTCGAAGAAGTGACCATGAGCGAACGCAATCCCATTCCGTTGATCCTCACCGCCATCGGCAGCGTCGTTGGCACCGTCGCCGCACTGTCGTACTACGGCTACCTGCACTTCGCCAAGCCGGAGGACGCGCTGCTGCTGGCCGAGTTCACCATGCTCAAGACCATTCCCGGTCAGGATTACAAGGTCTCGCTGACCCGCGCCGACCAGATTGCCCAGTGCATCGACGGCGTTCTCGTGCTGTTCGATACCGAGCAGCGCGGCCTGTCCGGCGTGCTGGTCAACGACCGCAAGCAGGCGGTGCGATGCGTCGGCGAAGAGACGCCTCAGGTCACGAAGTGAAGATCGAAATCTGGCAGGGCGACATCACCACGCTGGAGGTGGCGGCGATCGTCAATGCCGCCAACGCCAGCCTGCTCGGCGGCGGCGGAGTGGACGGCGCGATCCACCGCGCCGCCGGCCCCGAATTGCTCGCCGCCTGCCGACCGCTCGGCGGCTGCCCCACGGGCGAGGCGCGCATCACTCCCGGTTTCCGCTTGCCGGCATGCCATGTGATCCACACCGTTGGGCCGGTCTGGCACGGCGGCGGCCAGGGCGAGGCGCAGTTGCTCGCGGCCTGCTACCGCAACAGCCTGGCGCTGGCCGAAGCCCATGGCTTGGACAGCATTGCCTTTCCGGCCATCAGTTGCGGCATCTACGGCTATCCTCCGGCCGCTGCAGCGCGCATCGCGGTGGACGAACTGCGCCGTCCGAGGGCGGACGGCAGTCCGCTGCGCCGGGCGCTACTGGTGGCCTTCTCCAGCGAGATGGCGATCCGCTACGGCGAACTGCTGGCGGCCTGATCGCCCAATGGCGGGGCGAAGCTGCCCTTCGGCGCGGGCTGGTAGAGCATCAGCGCGTAGCAGCCCAGGCAGATCAGCCAGTCGAACACGGCCGTCCAGATGTTGTGCGAGAGGAAGTGCGCGCCCTGCATCATCCTCACCAGCGACAGCGCGGTGCCCAGCGCGAAGGCGCCGACCAGCGCCACTTTCGCCAGCCGTGGGCGCCTGTCGCGCAGCAGGAAGTACAACGCAAAGAACGTGAAGCCGCTGCTGGCATGCCCGCCCGGCCAGCAGCGACCGGGCTTCAGCGTCGGTGCGCGCTCGCCGAGCAGCGGGCTGTAGGTCTCGCCACCCCCGTAGCGGGTCAGGTCCCACGGGCAATGCACGCCGGTGAGTGTTTTCAGCGGCGGCACGATGGCGGTCGACAGTCCCATCGCCAGCACCAGATAGCCGAACGGCAAGCGCCAAGCGGCCCAGCGGCGGTTCACGAAGCTCAGCAGCAGGCCGGCGATCGACAGCACGCCGACCAGGATCACCGCCTGCTTGGCGCGGTCGTGAAACCACTCCTCGAAGAATACGTTGTGGCGAGCGACGAAGCCTTCGTCGGGCAGGTAGAACAGGTCGGAAATGGCGAAATCCAGGCGGGTGGGCTCGAAGATCAGCAATAGAGCGGCGATCGCCAGCGGAATTCCCAGGCTTGCCCACAGGCGTAGCCGCGGCGAAGGATGCAGTAGCTTCTGTGTAGTCATGAGCGCTCCTAAGATCAGCGTTGGTCGATCCGGTCGTTGCCGGCGGACGAGGGTTGCCAACTGAGCAACTGGTGGCGGAAGCCGTGACTGGCCGCCTGGTAGTAGGCGATGTCGCGCTGCAGCAGCGGGTCGTCGTTGGCCACGCTGCGCTCGCGGCTGGCGCCGAGGGCATCGTCATGCCGACGCATCACCTGGCGTGGGCTGAGAATCGCCAGGTCGTGGCCATCGAACAGCCCCAGGTGCTGATAGTTGCCCAGCAGCACGCGGGGCGGTGCGGCGTTTTCCTGCAGCAGGTTGCGGCCGAAGAAGGTCGAGGTGTAGTCCATGTTCAGCAGGCCGAGCAGGGTGGGCGCAAGGTCGATCTGGCTGGCCAGTTGGGCGTTCTCGGCGGGCTTCACCCATTTTGGCGAATAGATGAACAGCGGGATCTGGTAGTTGGCGACAGGCAGGTCCTCCACCCCGGCGCTGCCCGCGCAATGGTCGGCAACGAAGACGAACAGGGTGTCGTCGAACCAGGGCTTCTGCCGCGCCTTGGCGAGGAAATCGCCGATTGCCCAGTCGGTGTACTTCACGGCGCCCTCGCGGCCCTCGCCGGAGCGGATGTCGATACGCCCGTCCGGGTAGCTGTAGGGGCGGTGGTTGGAGGTGGTCATCAGTTGCAGCAGGAACGGCTTGCCCTGTGCGTGATCGGTATCCGCCAGTTTCAGCGTCTGGGCGTACAGGTCCTCGTCGGCCATGCCCCAGGCGTTCTTGAAGTGGATGTCGGATTCAGGCACCGAACTCTGGTCGACGATGCGATAGCCGTTGCCGCCGAAGAAGGCGTTCATGTTGTCGAAATAGCCGCGTCCACCGTAGGCGAAGACGCTGTCGTAGCCCTGCGCGACGAGCTGCTGGCCGAGGCTGGCGAAGCCGCTTTCCTTGCCGATGCGCTTGACGATGGAACGCCCGGGCGTCGGTGGGACCGACAGGGTGATCGCCTCGAGGCCCCGGTCGGTGCGGGTTCCAGTGGCGTAGAAGTTGTTGAAGTAGAGGCTCTGCTGGCGTAGCGCATCGAGGTTCGGCGTCAGCCCGCGCTTGTCGCCGTTGCTGCCCAGATACTTGGCGGAGAGGCTCTCGATGGTCACCAGCACCACGTTCAACCGGCGTGGCTGGCCGGGATTGTCGATGCTGCGGCGGATGTCCAGCGGGTCGCGGCCGACGAAACTGACGTTCGGCTCGGCCAGCTCCTGGCGCAGTATTTCGGCTACCTGGGCGGTCGGCAGCTTGGCGTAGAACTGGTTGTAGTCGAGCTCGTTGCTGCGGAACGCGGCGAAGAACTGATAGGGGCCGTTGCTCGCCAGTTCATGCTGATAGGCGTTGCCGCCGATGCCGCGCGGGTGATCCTGATCCAGCAGCAGGCCGGCGAGCGCCGCACACAACCCAACCGCGGCGAGACCGCCCAGGCGTGCCCGCCAGCTCGGCAGCGGCGCACTCCAGGCACCGCGCAACGGAGCGCGCAGCAGCAGGGTGGAAATCAGCGCTACGGCGGCGATGGCGCTCAGCAGCTTGCCAATCGGGTAGGACTCCCAGAGGTTGTGCAGCACTTCATCGGAGTAAACCAGGTAGTCCACCGCGATGAAGTTGAAGCGCACGCCGAATTCGTCCCAGAACAGCCATTCGGCGACGGCGACGAAGAGCATGACGAACAGGCTGGCGCCTAGCAGCACGCCGAGCGTCGTGCGCCAGCCGCCGCGCCGCCAGATACGGGACGGGCAGAGCAACAGCAAGGCCGCCAGCGGCACGGCGGCGTACGCGAGGAAGCCGAGGTCGTAGAGCAGGCCGATGCCATACAGGCGCAGCAGGCTGCTGGCGTCGCTGCCGGCCTCGCTCAGGTGAGTCACCAGGAGCAGGCTGCGGGTCAACAGGAATACGCCCAGCCAGAGGCCGAGAATGAGGGACAGGTAACGCAGGGGCGCCGAGCGCATGAGGGTTCGCATTGCGATTTTTCCGGGTTGAACGATGCGCGGCAGTCTGGTCCCGGATATGTCGCAGCCAGGTGAATCGGCAGTTAAAAATTCGTCAAAACGAAACGGTCTAGTCTTCCCCGTGCAATCATTCGCCACCGCCGCCCCAACGGGCGCGCCCTGAGGACATTCCATGCGCATCCTGCTGGTCGAAGACAACCGCGACATCCTGGGCAATATGCTCGACTACCTGAGTATCAAGGGCTATAGCGTGGACTGCGCCCAGGACGGGCTGTCCGGCCTGCACCTGGCCGCCACCGAGCACTATGACCTGATCGTCCTCGATATCATGCTGCCGGGACTCGACGGCTACACGCTGTGCAAGCGACTTCGCGAGGATGCCCGGCGTAACACGCCGGTGATCATGCTCACCGCCCGGGACCAGTTGGACGACCGCCTGCAGGGGTTCAATTCCGGTGCCGACGACTACCTGATCAAGCCCTTCGCATTGTCCGAGCTGGCGGCGCGCATCGAGGCGGTGCTGCGCCGGGCCCAGGGCGGCGGACGCCGTCAATTGCAGGTGGCCGACCTGACCTTCGACCTGGACACCCTGGTAGTGGCCCGCGCCGGCAAGATGCTCAAGCTCAACCCGATTGGCCAGAAGCTGCTCACCGTGCTGATGCAGAAAAGCCCGCACGTCGTGCGCCGCGAGGTCCTCGAAGAAGCCGTATGGGGCGACGACTGCCCGGACAGCGACAGCCTGCGCAGCCACGTGCACCAGTTGCGCCAGGTGATCGACAAGCCGTTCGCCCGCGCGCTGATGCACACCGTGCATGGTATCGGCTATCGCTTGGCGGATGATGGCGATGGAGTATAAGCAAAGCCTTTCGCGACGCATCGTCATCGCTTTCGTTCTGGTGGCCGCGCTGGTCGCCGGTTCCTTCGCCATCGGCATCGTCAACGTCGTCCACGTGGTCGAGGAACGCCTGATCACCGGCGAACTGGGCGGTGATCTGGACCGCCTGTTGCGCATGGACTCGGTCGAGGCGTGGCGTTCGCAGCCGGAGCCGGACCAGTTCTTCTACTACAGCGGTGGCGTCGGCGAGTTTGCTTTGCCCGATGACGTCAAGCACCTGCCGCCGGGCTTCAATGAAGTTTTCCGTGGCGACATTTCCTACCACGTGTTCGTGCGCACCGTGGATGGCCGCAAGTATGTGCTGATGCAGGACCAGCGGGGCTTCGAGGCACGCGAGCAGGTACTCTTCGCGGTGGTGCTGGTGGGCTTTTTGATCAGCCTGGCGCTGGGTGGGCTGCTCGGCTGGCTGCTCGCGCGGCGGGTGATGGCGCCGGTGATCCGTCTGGCGCGGCAGGTTCGTCATCGCGACCAGTTGCTGGTGCTCGCGCCGCCGCTGGCGCCGGATTATGCCGCCGACGAAGTCGGCGAAGTGGCGGCGGCGTTCGACGCCACGCTCGGCCTGTTGCGCGAGGCGCTGACCCGCGAACGGCTGTTCACCAGTGACGTCAGCCACGAGCTGCGCACGCCGTTGATGGTGCTGGCGAGTTCCTGCGAACTGCTGCTGGAAAACCCGGGCCTGGACGAGCGTGGCCGGGCCCAGGTGCTGCGCATGTCACGCGCCTGCGAGGAAATGCGCGAGCTGGTGCACACCTTCCTGCTGCTGGCGCGTGCGCAGCCAGCAAACTCCAGCGAGGGGCAACTGGCCACGCTGATGGAGGTGGCCAGCGATCTCGTCGGGCAATGGCGCAGTGCGATCGAGGACAAGGGGCTGCGCTTCGAGTACCACGTAGACGGGGCGTTGCCGGTCGGCTACAACGCACCCTTCCTGCGTGCGGTACTGGGCAACCTGCTGCGCAACGCGCTGCATTACACCGACAACGGTTGTATCTGCCTGCACCTGCAGGCCACCGGTTTCTACGTCGAGGACAGCGGGCATGGCATTCCGGAGGCGCAGCGCGAAGCGGTGTTCGAGCCGTTCGTGCGGGGCGTCGAGCAGCGCGGCGACGGGCTCGGCCTGGGCCTCTCGCTGGTCAAGCGGATCTGCGAGAGCCAGGGCTGGAGCGTCAGCCTGTCGGCGGCGGAGTCGGGCGGCTGTCGTTTCCAGGTCACCCTGGGCGGAGAACTCGCAGCGGCGGTTTGACGCAATTTTCACATCGCCTTGACTCCCGGTTGACGGCTCGCTGGATAAGGTGCGGCCACCTTTCCCAGTAGTGGCCTTTCCCATGAGCGATACCGTCGATCTTGAGTTCTCCCACAAGTACGATCGCGAGCATGCTGAAGCCTATGGACGGAAACACGCCGACGGATTCTGGCGCACGCTCTCCCACAGACGCGATGAGCAACTGGCCCGCCGCGCCCTGCAGATCGCCGGCGAGCCGAGCCTGGTCCTCGACCTGCCGTGCGGCGCCGGGCGCTTCTGGCCGTTGCTCGCGGAGCGCCAAAACCGCGTGATCATCGGCGCCGACAATTCGGCGGACATGTTGGAGGTGGCCCTGCAGCGCCAGCCGGAATCGGTCACCCGACGCGTGCAGACGCTGCAGACCTCGGCATTCGCCATCAACCTGCCGGACAACTCGGTGGACAGCATTTTCTGCATGCGCCTGCTGCATCACGTCGGCAATGCGGCGGACCGGCAGAAGATGCTCAGCGAGTGCCACCGCGTCACCCGTGACAGCCTGATCGTTTCGCTCTGGGTGGACGGCAACTACAAGTCCTGGCGGCGCAAGCGCCTGGAGCAGCGCCGACAACTGGGTGCAGACAATGCGAACTTCCAGAACCGCTTCGTGATCCCCGCGCAAACCATCGAACAGGAGTTCGACGACGCCGGTTTCAGCATCCAGCGTCACCTGGATTTCCTGCCGCTGTACGCGATGTGGCGCGTCTACGTTCTGCGCAAGGACATGTGGGCATGAACTGCCTTGAGATGCCGACGCCGGACCTTCCGCCGTCCGCGCCACCGCTCGACACCTTCGATGCCTGGTGGCAGCGCCAGGGTGACTGGGTCGAGCAACCCAACCAGCGGCGGGGCGGGGAGAGCGGCGTACAGCGGTTGCAGGAGATGGACCGCGTGCTCTATGCAAAGCGCCAGGTCGGCCATCTGTATCGCAGCCTGCGTTATCCGCTCGGCCGGCCCACGGTGCTGCGCGAGCACGATGCGCTGCGCCGCATGACCGACCTGGGCGTGCGCGTGCCGAATGTCGTGCACTGCTCCACCTCGTTCAGCGCCGATACCGGCTGGCGCGGACTGCTGGTCACCGAGTCGCTCGACGGTTTCCAGGACCTCGATGCCTGGTATGCCGGCGGTGCGCGCGAGCGTTACGACGAACGTCTGCACGAGCAACTGTTGCACCAACTGGCGGCCACCCTGGCGCGCATGCACCGCGCGCGCTGGCAGCATGGCTGCATGTATGGAAAGCACGTGTTCGTGCGGGTCAACGGGGAGGGCGCCGACGCGCGCGCCGAGGTGGCGCTGCTCGATCTGGAAAAAAGCCGCCGCCGGCTGACCCGGAGCCATGCCGCGCAGCACGACCTGCGACAGCTGAGGCGCCATTCGTCGTTCAGTGCCGCCGAATGGGCGAAGCTGATCTACGTTTACCGAGCAGCGTTCGGTAGGCCAATCAAAGGGTTGCAGTGATGAGACTAGAAATCGCTCGAGGTCTGTTTCTCTGCGCGGCGCTGGGCGTCGCCTCCCTGGCCGTAGCGTCCTGGACGGAGCCCGCGCCGAAGGTGATCAGCGGGCTTCCGAGCCTGGCGAAGAATTGCCCGATGCCGGGCAACCTGCGGGCGAAGGTCCAGCCGCAACCCGACGAAGACCTGCTGTTGCTGATGTTCAGCCTGGCCCAGGGCCTGCGCGCACCCAGCTGATCGAACCGGCGCCTCCGCGATGAAGGCGCCGCAGGTGCGTTACGCCACGTGCAGGTGGTTGTCCCAGAGCCCGCTGGGCAGTTCCAGCGGCCGAACCTCGATGGCGCCGGCGCGGCAGTCGTAGAGGCGGCAGCGCCCTTGGCCGGACGTGACCACGAAACCCTGTACCACCGCGGCGACGCCCGCGCAGTCGGGCAGCGGTGCATCCAGGCGCAACGCGCCGCTGTCCAGATCCCAGACGAAGAAACGGTTGCCGCGGGGCGCGGTCAGCGCGACCAGGCGCATGGCGTCGTTGATCGCCACGCTGGCGGTGTACTGCGCCATCGCCTGGCGTTGCGGCTCCTCGACCGGGAACGGCATGAACGCCTCGCCGGGACGCTTGATCGCCAGCAGCGCGGCGCGGTCGTGGCTGGCGCCCATGTACTGCTGGCAGGCGACGATGGTGCCGTCAGCGGCGATCGCCAGGTGACGCACGCTGTTCATCTGTTCGGGGAGCGTTTCGTGGCTGATCAGGCTGCCGTCGCGGCGCATCAGGACCAGGCTCGGCTCCATCGCATCGAGGTTCATCTCGACACGGCTTTCGGCCTCGGTGCGGATGCCGCCGTTGGCGACGACCAGGGTTTCCCCGTCAGGCATCCATGACACCTCGTGCGGGCCCAGTCCGTGGGTCGAAAGCTCGCCCGTATGAACCAGCCGTTCGCCGTCGAAACGGTAGACCCCGAGCAGTCCGCGCCCCGGGTCGCGGGTGTCGTTCTCCGTGGCGTAGAGCCACTCGCCGTCCTTGTGGAACACGCCATGACCGTAGAAATGCCGGTCGGCGTTGGACTTCAGTGTCTGCAGCAGGCGGCCGTCGCGCAGGTCGATCAGATAGCTCTCGGTGCCCGGCCGGCGCGCCACGAAAAGCGCCAGCGGCTTGTCCGGATGCTGGACGATGGCGTGACAGCGCAGGCCGACCCGCGTGACGAACGCCGGGCTGCCGTCGAGGCGGTAGCCGACCGCGTAATGGCCACCGTCGGCATCGTCGCGAGCCGACAGCAGCAGAGGCTGTGCGGTCTGCCGGTTGAACTTCCAGTCACCCGAGGTCACGGCCTTGAGCAGTGCGTTGCCGAGGTTCTGTACGTGGCGCAGCATCGTCGACTCTCCCGAATCAGTCCCCGTCGTTGGCGTTGAAGCCGAGCTGCACGCCCAGCACGCGGGCGAGTTCCAGCTCGTGCAGCCGGTGGACCACGTTCAGGCTGTCGTAGAAGGCGTTCAGCTGGGCGCGACCCTGGTCGGTCTTCAGCAGGTCGTCCAGCGGCGGCTGCAGCGCGACCATCTGCTGGCGGCTGTCGGCATAGGCGGCGTCGATCTTGTCGATGAGGTCCTTGTGCTCGCTGCCGATCAGGGCCTTCAGGCCTTTGCCGTCAACGCCCGACCAGACGTGTTCGGCGCTTTCCAGGCTCGCCGCCAGGTTCGACAGGGAGGCATGGCTGCGCCAGGCCTCGGCCTGGAACGGCTGCGGAATGCCCTTGGTCTGCCGGCCGAGCGGGGCGCCGAGTTTCTTCTTCAGCGAATCCAGGGCGGTGACCTGGACGCGCAGCAGGTCGGAAATGGCTTCCTTGGACTCGGCATAGCGCGCGTTGGGGAACTTGCTCATCTGCGCGAGCATGCCGTCGTTCTTCTGCCAGCCGGCGAGAATCTGTTCGGACAGCGCCTGCTGGTGCGCGCCGATGGCTTCCAGCAGCGGGCAGTAGCGCGCCTTCTGCTCGGCATCGGCGAGGTCCAGGCCGCTGTCGAAGAGCACGTACTCGTAGGCGCTGAGGCCCTGCACGACGATGCTGGACTTGGCCAGGCTTTCGCCGGTCAGCGGAGTGTCGGACTTGACCAACTGCTCGACCTGGCGGGCGACCAGGTTCTTCTTGTCCGGCCAGAACTGCACCTGCCAGGCCTGGTTGCCTTCGGCCAGCGGGCCGATCAGCAGCGGTTGCAGTTCGGCCCAGGCCTTCTGCGCCCGGAGGAAGGCCTCGCGGGCCTGTGCCAGGTCCTGCTTGCCCTCACAGAAGGCCAGCGCGCTGGCGGCCAGCTGCTTGTCAGCCTCGGCCCAGCGGCTGTAGGTCGGCAGGATGACCTGCTGGGCGATGGCGGCACTGGTGGCGGCCTGCTGGTCCTGCGGAGAGCAGGCGCCCAGCGCGATGGCGAGGCCTGTCAGGAGAAGTCGGGGGCGAAACATCTGCGCTCCTTTTCAGAGGGAATTCAGGAAAGCCAGCAACGCGGTGCGTTGCTCGGCATCGAAAGCGAGTACGTGCTGCTTGGCCGGTTCGGCTTCGCCGCCGTGCCAGAGAATTGCTTCGAGAAGGTTACGCGCGCGGCCGTCGTGAAGGAACTGGGTATGTCCGGTCACCGCCTCGCTGAGGCCGATTCCCCACAGCGGAGCGGTCCGCCATTCGCTGCCGCTGGCCTGGAACTCGCCGCGGTGATCGGCGAGGCCTTCGCCCATGTCGTGCAACAGCAGGTCGCTGTAGGGGCGGATCACCTGGTTCGCCAGCTCGGGTTCTGCGGCGTCGGCGCGGGTCTTGAACTGCGGCGTGTGGCATTGCTGGCAGCCGGCCTGGAAGAACGCCGATTTGCCGGCCAGGACCTGTGCGGCGTCGACATCGCGGCGCGCCGGAACGGCCAGGTTGCGCGAGTAGAAGACGACCTTGGACAGGATGTTGTCGCTGACTTCCGGGACGCCGCCATTCACGGCATTCAGGCAGTCGACCTGGCTCGGCGTGCAGTCGTCGTGCGGCAGGAGCGACGTGGTCAGGCCCATGTCGCCGGAGAAGGCGTGCGCGCTTTGCTGCTCGATGGTCGGCTGGCCGGCTTTCCAGCCGAAGCGGCCGAGCACGGTTTCACCCTTGCGCATGTCCCAGACGCGGTTGGGGCGTCCGGATATGCCGTTGCCGTCGCGATCCTCCGGATCGGCGTTGGCGAGGATGTCCGCTTCGGGAATCGCCTCGAGCAGGCCGAGGCCGATCATCGGCGGTGCGACGCGGGCCGAGGTCATGGTCTGCGGATGCATGGTGCCGTAGTTGAGGTCGCTCAGGCGCAGGGTCGGCTTGCGCAGTTCGACCACGCTGCCGTCGGCGAAGGTCACCGGGAGCGGGCTGTAGTCGACGCGGATCTTGCCTTCGGGAGCGACTCCGGGAATCGCCATGTCCTGGAATTGCCCGCCATAGGTCGGCTCGGGGACCACGCCCAGGTGTTCGAGGACCTTGGCATCGGCCGGGCTGGCGGGAATCGACAGGCGTACCAGCATGGAGACCGCGTGCACCGCGTTCTCGCCGGGCGGCTGGCCGCGGCCGTCGCGGATATGGCAGTTCTGGCAGGCGTTGGTATTGAACAGTGGCCCCAGACCGTCACGCGCGGTGGTGGCAGTGGGGGCGGTGACCCAGGGGTTGCGGAAGAAGCTGTTGCCGACGCTGAAGTCGAGGCTGCGGGTGTTGGACAGGTTGGCCGAGGGCATCGCGAAGGCGTTGCGGTCGGTCTGGAACACGGTGGTGGCGCCGCCGGAGAGGGCTTCGCCGGGCTCGGCCTGGGTGAAGCGGGGTTTGTCGTCGCAAGCGCTGATGAGCAGTGCCAGAAACAGCGGTGACAGGCGGAGCAGCGGGAGCATCGAGAATGTCCTGAACGAGGCGGCGAGCAAGCTTAGCAGGGCACCTGGTCGTGAATAAGAGAGATTTTCGTTTGCACACGGGGCGAAGTGTCGCGCCGGAAAAGACGGATGCGCCCGAAAGCGCATCCGTTGTGTTGCCTGGCGATGCGCTCGATCAGAACTCGTGATCGGCGTTATCCGGCTTCAGGTCGCTGATGCCCAGCTTGGCGGCGGCCTGCTCGATGGCACCGGTCTGCTTGACCAGTGCGGCGATGGCGTCGCGAACGATCTGCTGGCCCTTGGCATTGTCGGCGGCGATCAGTTGGTCGAAATGGACGTTGTCCTTCTCGGCGCTGTCGACCATCGCCTGCAGCTTGGCTTCGGTGTCCTGCAGGTCGGCCTTGACGGTGTTGTCCGTCTCCGCGTCGGCCTTGGCGACCAGGGAAGACAGGCTGGCGCCGGTCAGCGTGGTGCCGTCGACTCGCTTGTACTCGCCGAGGTACACGTTGCGGATGCCCTTGCCGTTGTAGAAGTGCGAGTTGTGCGTGTTGTCGCTGAAGCAGTCGTGCTCGTCTTCGGTGGAGTTTGCTTCCAGCGCGACCTTCATGCGTTCGCCGGCCAGTTCGCCGAGGGACAGGCTGCCCATGCCGAAGAGCATCTTGCGCAGGCCGTTCTCGACCGGTTCGGCTTCCAGGGTGGCGCGGTAGTTGTCGGCGACGCCCGCTTTCCACTGGCCGGACATCTCTTCCAGGTCGCTGACCAGCAGGTCGGTCGCGGCTTTCAGGTAGGCACGACGACGGTCGTTGTGGCCACCGGTGGCGCCTTCGCCGGTCAGGTAATCGCTGGCCGGACGCTCGCCGGCGCCCGGGCCGGTACCGTTCAGGTCCTGGCCCCAGAGGAGGAACTCGATGGCGTGGTAGCCGGTGGCGACGTTGGCTTCGGAACCGCCCAGCTCGTTCAGGCTGGCGAGTTTCTCACCGGTGATTTCGCTGACGTCGATCTTGTCTTCGCCGACCTGGATCTCGGTGTTGGCGATGATGTTGGCGGTGGCGGTCGGGTTGCCCAGCGCGGACTGGGTGTCCTTGGCGACGTAATCGATCAGGCCTTCGTCCAGCGGCCAGGCGTTCACCTGACCTTCCCAGTCGTCGACGATGGTATTGCCGAAGCGGAAGACTTCGCTCTGCATGTACGGGACGCGAGCGGCCAGCCAGGCTTTCTTGGCGGCGTCCTGATTCGCGGTGCTCGGGTTGGCGAGGAAGGCGTCGACGGCTTTCTGCAGGTTCTGCGCGGTGCTCAGGGCGTCGTCGAAGACGGCGGAGGCCATGTCCGCATAGTGAACGATCACCTGCTTGGCGGCGGCTTCGTCGACCGTGGCCGCACTGGCTGCAGCCGGTGCACTGCTGGCGGCCGGAGCGGCGGCGGGAGCAGGAGCGCTGGCTTGTTGCGCAGGTGCTTTTTCCTTGTCATCGCCACAGCCGGCGATGGAAATGGCAATGGCCAGGAGGCTGGCGGCAGCCAGGGGCTTACGAATCATGTGCGGGTTCCTTTGCATCTGGGTGATGGAGCGATGTGAAGGGTGGAAAACCGCCACATAATGCGAAAGATTTTCATTGTTGAAAAGTGTTCTGTCGCATTTAACCTGCGCAGCGAAGCCGCAGTTCCGGTTGTTTCGATCCCGTGGAAGGAATGCCGAGACGGGTAAGCGTCCTGCGCCGCAGGCGCGAGCGACAGCGGCAAGACTGCGGTTGGGAGGTGCCTGAATGCGCCTTCAGCGAGGCTCGGCCGCACCTAGCCGGAATGCCTGATCGATCCCGAGTGGCGCGAAGGTCCGCCGCCATTGGCGGCGCTGACGGCGGCTGAGCTGCGTCGCTTCGCTCGAAGCGAGCGGCGGCGCTCAGTTGTGGGTGGGCACGGGCGTGTGGTTAAGACGCTTCGACTGGCGCAGGTACTGGCCCAGTTCGCGGGCCGACAGCGGCTTGCTGTAGAGGTAGCCCTGACCCTCGTGGCAGCCCTGGGCGATGATGTACGCCTCCTGCTCCACGGTCTCCACGCCCTCGGCGATCACCTGCATGCCGAGGCTCTTGCCGAGCTGGATGATGGCGCGAACGATGGTGGCGTCGTCCTCGTCTTCCAGCAGGTCCTGAACGAAGCTCTTGTCGATCTTGATCTTGTCCAGCGGCAGGCTTTTCAGATAGCTCAACGACGAATAGCCGGTACCGAAGTCGTCGATGGCGATCAGCGCGCCGGAGCGGCGCAGGCTGAGCAGATGCTGCGCGGCGGTGGTGATGTCTTCCATCAGGCCGGTTTCGGTGACCTCCAGCTCCAGGCTGCGCGGCGGCAGGCGATAGACCTGCATCAGGTTGTTGACCACGCGCGGCAACTCGGCGTGGTGCAATTGCACGGTGGACAGATTGACCGCCATGCGCAGTTCGCTGAAACCCTGGTCATGCCATTCGCGCAGTTGGCGGCAGGCCTGGTCGAGCACCCACTCGCCGATCGGAATGATGGTGCCGTTCTGTTCCGCCAGCGGAATGAAAAGGTCCGGCGGGACGAAGCCGTGTTGCGGATGCTGCCAGCGCAGCAGCGCTTCGACCCCGGTGACGCGATGGTTACGGTAATCCACCTGGGGTTGATAGACCACGTGCAGCTGTTCCAGCGCCAGCGCGTCGCGCAGGTCCTTCTCGAGCTCGCGGCGTCTGCGCATCTCGCTGTCGACGCTGGCGATGTAGAACTGATAGCGATTGCGCGAGCGGCTTTTCGCCAGGGTCATCGTCTGTTCGGCTTTCTGCAGCAGCTTCTCGGTGCTGTCGCCATCTTCCGGGAACAGGGTGATGCCGATGGTGGCGCGCAGCAGGACGGACTGTTCGTCCAGCGGGAAGGGCAGTTCGAGGTCGTCGAGAATGCTCTGCGCCAGCTCCGCCGCTTCGTAGGGCTGTTCGATGTCGGCCTGGACCAGGGCGAACTGGTCGCCGCCCAGCCGCGCCAGGGTGCCGAGCCGTCCGCTGTGGCTGCGCAGGCGGTCGGCCAGGGCCAGCAGCAGGTGGTCGCCGGTCTGGTAGCTGAACTGTTCGTTGATTCCCTTGAAGTCGTCCAGGCCGACGCAGAGCACCGCCACCCGGCGTTGCCGGCGTCCGGCGTCCTCGAGGATCTGGTCCAGCTGGCCCTGCAGCTGCTGGCGATTCGGCAGCCCGGTGAGGAAGTCGTACTGGGACATGCGCAACAGGCTGTTTTCCGCCTCATGGCGCAGGTTGGTGTTGCGTTCGATCGAGGAGAGCAGCTCGTTGGCGGTGTGAATCCACAGGCCCAGTTCGTTCTTCTCATTGCCCTTGAGCATCGGCAGCTTGTGCTGGCTGGGGCGATCCGGATTGATGTTGGTGAGATGCTCGATGATTTTCGACAGCGGCTTGGTCAACAGCCAGTGGTAGACCAGGTACAGCGCCAGGCCCATCGCCAGCGCGCGCAGCACGCCGGAGACGAAGATGATCACCGAGTTGGTGACGAAGCTCTCGCCGTAGGGCGCGGTATCCAGGGTAATGCTGAGGTCGCCGTAGTACTCGCTGTAGGGCGCGCGGCCGACCAGGCGGGTGCTGAAGGTCTGTTCCTTGCCGAGGATCGGGTCGGTGAGCATCCGCGTCGGCGTGTCGAGCAGGCCGCGTTCGCGCTCGGCGAGCATCGGCTCGGTGGGGTTGCCGATGGAGGCGACGCGCACGGCTTCGTGCTGGAACAGGCCTTCGATCACCTGCATGCCCATCTCGCGGTCGAGACTGTAGACCGCTTGTGTCGATGGATCGCGAAACATCGCCAGGATGCGCTGGGCATCGCTGGTGATGGTCTGTCGGGTCTTGTAGACGTCGAACACGATCTGCGCGCAGCTGAGCACCACGCCTACCACGAGCGCTGCCAGTAGCACCACTCGGAGCAACTTCAACGACAAGCTGTTCTTGAGTTCCAGCTTCAAAAGGGGGATTCCTTATGTATGCCAAATCGTCCGACAAAGCGGAGTATTGGCAATCGCGCTGTGGCAGTCAAAGGGCCAGCATCGGCTAACGGGATTTTTTTCGCAGGTGCGCATTTTCGGCGCAGTCGAACCCCGGGCTAAGCCACGATGCGCACTTTGTCGGTACGCATCCGAGGGACTTGAGGACCATTCGGCGGTTTGGAGAATGCCCGGATGGGCGGTTCCCCCACATGCTCCAGCTCATCCAAGGAAGCAGAGAATACTTCCGCCGCGTTAGCGGCAGGCAAAAGCCGCGGAAAAGAAAAAACCCGGCCGAGGCCGGGTTTTTCCATGGAGCGGAACAGCGGGTCAGGCGGCGTAGTTCTTCGCCACGAAGTCCCAGTTGACCAGGTTCCAGAACGCCTCGACGAATTTCGGGCGCAGATTGCGGTAATCGATGTAGTAGGCGTGTTCCCATACGTCGCAGGTCAGCAGCGGGGTGTCGCCGGAGGTGAGGGGGTTGCCGGCACCACCGGTACTGACGATGGCCAGCGAGCCGTCGGCCTTCTTCACCAGCCAGCCCCAGCCGGAGCCGAAGGTGGCGATGGTGGTCTTGGCGAACTCTTCCTTGAACTTGTCGAACGAGCCGAAGGCGGCGTCGATGGCGCTAGCCAGTTCACCGGTCGGCTGGCCGCCGGCATTCGGAGCCAGGCAGTTCCAGAAGAAGGTGTGGTTCCAGACCTGAGCGGCGTTGTTGAAGATGCCGCCGGACGAGGTCTTGATGATGGTTTCCAGGTCCTTGCCTTCGAACTCGGTGCCAGGAACCAGGTTGTTCAGGTTCACCACGTAGGTATTGTGGTGTTTGTCGTGATGGTATTCCAGCGTCTCGGCGGACATGTGCGGCTCGAGGGCGGTTTTTTCGTAAGGCAGCGGCGGCAATTCGAAAGCCATTTTTATCTCCTTGATTCATCAGGTCAGGTCGTTTGCGGCAGGCGCCAGGCCGTCACGGTCGGCCAGCAATGCGGCTGGAGCTTGCTACTCCTACTTGCCGCGAAGCCTGGATCATAGCACCGGGCAACCCCCTAAACCACGCAACAAACGTAGGGGGAAACCCGCTGCCAGGGCCTCTGGACAGGCACTTCTGACAGGCTGCTCGGGAGGGCGCCCGATTCATCGTGGACCCCGGCTGGCGCCAGGCGTTCATTGCGGAGGATTGAAAATCAGCTGCGCCGCGATGCTGAACATCATCGCCGCCACGGCCAGGTCGAGGACCCGCCAGGTCGCCGGTCGTGCCAGCCAGGGCGCCAGCCAGGCCGCACCGGCCGCCAGTGCGCAGAACCACAGCAGCGAGGCGCTCGCTGCGCCCATGGCGAAGGCGCCGGGCACCGGCTGCTGTGCACCGAGCGAGCCGATCAGCAGCACCGTATCCAGGTAGACGTGCGGGTTGAGCAGGGTCACCGCCAGCGTCGCCAGCAGCACTGCCTTGAGCGGCCGGCGGGTGCTGGCCGCGCTCTGCTCCAACGCCTGAGGACGCACGGCGCGGTGCAGCGCCTGGCTACCATAGAAGAGCAGGAAGGCCGCACCACCCCAGCGCGCGACCGCGAGCAGCGACTGGCTTTCCACCAGCAGGCGCGCCAGGCCGAACACACCGGCACAGATCAGCAACGCATCGCAGAGGATGCAGAGCAGGGCGACCGGCCAGTGATGCTCGCGGCGCAGGCCCTGGGCCAGCACGAAAGCATTCTGCGCACCGATGGCGAGGATCAGGCCGGCGCACATCAGCAGTCCGTTCACGTAGCTCTGCCACATCGCATTGTCCTTGGTTGGGGAGGAGGTGGTGGCGAGTCTGTGAGCGATGGATGTATAAGGAAAACGAATTATGCTAATCCATCATTAGGAAAATCGATTGTTCGACTACAAACTTCTGGCTGCGCTTGCCGCGGTGGTGGAACAGAACGGTTTCGAGCGCGCCGCACAAATGCTCGGCCTCTCGCAGTCGGCGGTGTCGCAACGTATCAAGCTGCTCGAGGCGCGTGTCGGTCAGCCGGTGCTGGTGCGCGCGGTGCCGCCGCGCCCCACGGAGGTGGGGCGGCGCCTGCTCAACCATGTGCAGCAGGTGCGCCTGCTCGAGCGCGACGTGCAGGGTCAGGTGCCGGGTCTTGCCGAAGGAGGCGGAGCCGAGCGCCTGCGCATCTCGATCAACGCCGACAGTCTGGCCACCTGGTGGGCCGACGCCGTGGCCTCGTTCTGCGCCGAGCACCGTCTGCTGCTCGAGCATGTGGTGGAGGATCAGGATGTCGGCCTCAAGCGCATGCGCGTGGGCGAGGTGGCGGCCTGCGTGTGCGCCACCGAGCGTCCGGTGGCGGGCGCGCGCAGCGTCGCGCTGGGCGCCATGCGCTATCGGGCGGTGGCCAGCCCGGCGTTCATCGCGCGGCATTTCCCCGAGGGAGCCGGCGCCACCGAGCTGGCTCGCGCGCCGGCGATCGTCTTCGGTCCGGACGATTCGCTGCAGCATCGCTACCTGGCGGGGCTCGGCGTGGAAGGCAGCTTCAACTATCACCTGTGCCCGTCGTCCGAAGGGTTCCTGCGGCTGACCTCCAGCGGGCTGGGCTGGGGCATGGTGCCGGAGCTGCAGGTTCGTGAACTGCTGGATGACGGCCGGGTTCGCGAACTGGTGCCGGGGCGTCCGGTGGACGTGCCGATGTACTGGCACCACTGGCACAACGGCGGGCCGCTGCTCGGCGAGCTGACGCGCCAGCTGTGCCGGGTGGCTGAACGGGTGCTGGTCCCGCGAACCGACTGACGGACTGTCGTCATGCCGGCCTGCCGGCCTTATCCTGCGACGCGGTGCCGGCCGTTATCGGCAGGCTGAGGAGCAATAGATGAAGATTCTGGTGACGGGTGCGAGCGGGTTCATCGGCGGGCGCTTTGCCCGCTTCGCCTTGGAGCAGGGGCTGGCGGTGCGGATCAACGCGCGCCGCGCGGAGGCGGTCGCGCCGCTGATCGCGCGGGGCGCGGAGTTCATCCCGGGCGATCTGGCCGACCCACAGCTGGCGCGCGCGCTCTGTGCGGACGTCGAGGCGGTGGTGCATTGCGCCGGCGCGGTCGGCACCTGGGGACGCTACGAGGATTTCTACCGGGGCAACGTCACGCTCACCGAGAACGTCGTCGAAGCCTGCCTGAAGCAGCGCGTGCGGCGCCTGGTGCACCTGTCTTCGCCCTCGATCGGCTTCGACGGGCATTCGCATCTCAACCTGAGCGAGGACGAGATTCCGCGGCGCTTCTCCGATCACTACGGCAAGACCAAATACCTCGCCGAGCAGAAGGTCTTCGGCGCCGAGGAGTTCGGCCTGGAGGTGCTGGCGCTGCGTCCGCGACTGGTTACCGGGGGGGGCGACAACAGCGTGTTTCCTCGGCTGATCGCGATGCAGCGTCGGCGGCGGCTGGCGATCATCGGCAATGGCCTCAACCTGGCCGATTTCACCAGCGTGCAGAACCTCAACGAAGCGCTGCTCAGCGCCTTGCTGGCCGCCGGGCCGGCGTTGGGCAAGGTGTACAACATCAGCAACGGCGCGCCGCTGCCGTTATGGGACGTGGTGAATTACGTGCTGCGGCGACTGGAGTTGCCACCGGTGACGCGGCATGTCGCCTATCCGCTGGCCTACGCCGCCGCCACGCTCAACGAGACGGTCTGCCGGCTGCTGCCGGGTCGGCCGCAGCCCGCGCTGTTCCGCCTGGGCGTGGCGGTGATGGCGAAGGATTACACGCTGGACATCGGCCGGGCGCGGCGGTACCTGGATTACCAGCCGAAAACCAGCCTGTGGACGGCGCTTGACGAGTTCTGCGAGGAATGGCGCCGGACGCCGGGCTGATTTCAGCCGCGCAGCGGGCCGGCGTAGCGGGTGTATTTTTCGATCAGTTGTTCTTCGGTTAACTCGGGTGCTTTCAGCCGCACGCCGGTCAGGCTGCTGAGCTGTTCGCCCATGGCGCGGGTGTCCTCGTTGGTCGATTCCTGGCAAGCGAGCAGCATCGCCGTGATCGCATCGGTCTGGCTCAGGCGAATGTCCACCGCCTGTTCGTCACGCAGGCGGCGCCGCAGCTTCTGCATGCAGTCCACCATGGTCTTGGTCAGTTCCATTTCGCTTCCCCCGTTGGTTGAAACTCTCGAACTGCTCCCCTCGATCAGCCCGACAGGATTCACTCATGCCCCGAAGCAGCGCCGGCGAAACGCCAGGGCTGCGTCCCCGGTCATTTAGCAAAGGGCGTACCAGATCACCCATCAACGTGTTTCCTGGCGTTGCGGCCATAGCGGCCTAGTGCCACTGCACCCCGGCAGAGCATTTTGCCTCTCGATGCTCAGCGCTGAAGCAGCGATCGTGAACCGGTATACTGCGCGCCTCGCAAACCGGCGACAGAAGGCGACCCATGCGCAACGATGCTCTCGACGAACTGGACAACGTGCCCAGCCTGACCACCAGCGCGCGCGACCGCGACGATTTCGCCCGCGATGTCGATCCCGAGCCGGTGCGCTACGGCAACCAGCGCCCGGCCAAGGCGCCGCGCAGCGGCACCGGTCCACTGTGGGCGCTGGTGCTGGCGCTGGTCATCGCCCTCGGCGGCCTGGGCTGGTGGAGCTACCAGCAGATCTCGCTGATGGAGCAGCAACTGGTGGCGACCCAGGAAAGCTTCGCGCGGATCAGCGAGGAAGCCGCCGGGCGCATCCAGGACATCACCGGCAAGGTGGTGGCCACCGAGTCCAACGTCACCAGCGGCAGCGAGGCGCTCAAGCTGCAGGTGAAACAGTTGCAGACCAAGCTCGCCGATATCGGCAAACAGCAGCAGACGCTGGTCACCCAGCAGACCAGCCAGGACCAGCGCGCCGACCAGTTGAGCAAGGACCTGGCGGCCCTGCAGAGTGCCGCGGACGGTCGCCTGAAAAGCCTCGCCGGCGACGTCGAAACGCTGAAGGGCAGCCAGGGCGACCTGGGCAAGCTGACCAGTCAGGTGAAGAGCGTGTCGACCCAGGTCGAACAGCTCGAGCCGCAGCTCAAGAGCCTTTCCGCCGATGTGCAGACGCTGAAGAAGCAGAACCCGAGCCAGGCCATCGACAGCCTGCAACAGGACCTGCTGGTACTGCGCAGCGAGCTGGACAACCGTCCGGCGCAAGCGCAGGGCGGCCCCGCGACCGCCGAGTTCGACGCCTTCCGCGCGCAGATGACCCGCAACATCAGCACGCTGCAGAGCCAGGTGCAGAACCTGCAGCAGCAACTCAACGCCCGCTGACGAGCGACGGTAGGGTGGGCTTCAGCCCACCGCCGGTGGCTTTTGGGGTGGGGGCGGTGGGCTGAAGCCCACCCTACGATTAGCTTCCCCCACTCTGCGCCGAACCAAAAAAAAGCCCCGCGATTGCGGGGCTTTTTCATTGCGGCTGATGCCTCACAGGCGCGGGTAGTCGATGTAGCCGACCGGGCCCTGGCCGTAGAAGGTTTCCGGGTGCGGCGTGTTCAACGGCGCATCGGCCTCCAGGCGAGCCGGCAGGTCCGGGTTGGCGATGAAGGGGACGCCGAAGGCGACCGCGTCGGCCTTGCCGCTTTCCAGCCAGGCGTTGGCCTGCTCCTTGGTGAAGCGTTCGTTGGCGATGTACACGCCGCCGAACTGCTGCTTGAGTTGCGGGCCGAGGCTGTCGTCGGCTTCCTTCTCGCGGGCGCAGATGAAGGCGATGCCGCGCTTGCCCAGCTCACGGGCCACGTAGCCGAAGGTCTCGGCCCGGTTCGAGTCGCCCATGTCGTGGGAATCGGCGCGCGGCGCCAGGTGCATGCCGACGCGCCCCGGCGCCCAGACGCCGAGGACCGCGTCGGTGACTTCCAGCATCAGGCGGGCGCGGTTTTCCAGCGAGCCGCCGTACTGGTCGTCGCGCTGGTTGGTCGAGTCCTGCAGGAACTGGTCGAGCAGATAGCCGTTGGCGCCGTGGATTTCCACGCCGTCGAAACCGGCGCGCTTGGCGTTCTCGGCACCCTTGCGATAGGCCTCGACGATGCCTGCGATCTCCGCCGTTTCCAGCGCGCGCGGGGTGACGAACTCTTTCATCGGGCGCACCAGGCTGACGTGGCCGGCCGGTTTCAGCGCGCTCGGCGCCACCGGCAGTTCACCGTCGAGGTACAGCGGGTCGGAAATCCGCCCGACGTGCCACAGCTGCAGGACGATGCGTCCGCCGTTGGCGTGCACGGCCTGGGTGATGTTGCTCCAGCCGGCGACCTGTTCCTCGGACCAGATGCCGGGGGTGTCGGGGTAACCGACGCCCATCGGCGTGACCGAGGTGGCCTCGCTGATGATCAGCCCGGCCGAGGCGCGCTGCACGTAGTACTCGGCCATCAGCGCGTTGGGCACGCGCCCGGCGTCGGCGCGGCAGCGGGTCAGCGGCGCCATGATGATGCGGTTGGGCAACTCGAGGTCGCCGACTTTGATGGGATCGAAAAGCGTAGGCATGTTCGTTACTCCGGTTGCGTTGGTCATTCGGTTACAGGCATGAAACGGGCTTTGCCGGCGCTGAAGGTGATCAGCGTGGCGATCAGCGCCAGCACGGCGAGTACGGCGGCGGCCAGGGGGACGCGGGTCAGGCCGAGGCCCTGGTCGATGACCAGTCCGCCGACCCAGGCGCCCAGCGCGTTGCCGACGTTGAAGGCGCCGATGTTCAGGGTGGAAACCAGGTTCGGTGCGCCCTGGCCGAAGGCGACCACGTTGACCTGCAACGCCGGCACGGCGGCGAAGGAGGCGGCGGCCCAGAGGAACAGGGTGATTTCGGTCGGCACCAGGGCCTGGCTGGTCCAGCTCAGCGCGGTGGACACCAGCGCCATCGCGGCGAACACTCCGAGCATCGTGGTGCGCAGGCGCCAGTCGGCCAGGCGCCCGCCGATCACGTTACCGACGGTGAGACCCAGGCCGATCAGCAGCAGCGTCCAGGTCACCCCGCGCGGCGACACGCCGGTGACTTCGCCGAGCAGCGGCGCGACGTAGGTGAACAGGGCGAACATCGAGGCGGCGAACAGCACCGTGGTGCTCAGCGCCAGCCACACACCGGCGCCGCTGAGGGCGCGCAGCTCGGCGCGCAGGTCGGTCTTTTCCTCGTCGTGTCTGTTCGGCAGCACTTTCCACAGGCCGATCAGGGCCACAACGCCGATCAGCGTCACCGCCCAGAAGGTCGAACGCCAGCCGGCGGACTGGCCGAGCGCGGTGCCCAGCGGCACGCCGAGCACGTTGGCCAGTGTCAGACCGGTGAACATCAGCGCCACCGCGGAGGCGCGGCGGTTGGCCGGCACCAGGCTGGCGGCGACCACCGAACCGATGCCGAAGAAGGCGCCGTGGCAGAGCGCGGTGACCACCCGGGCGAGCATCAGCAGGTCGTAGTTGGCGGCCAGCGCACAGAACAGATTACCGGCGATGAAGAAGCTCATCAGCACCAGCAGGGCGCCCTTGCGCGGCAGGCGCGCCGTGGCCATGGCCATGAAGGGCGCGCCGATGGCGACACCCAGGGCGTAGCCGGTGACCAGCCAGCCGGCACCGGGGATGGAGACGCGCAGGTCGGCAGCCACCTCGGGCAGCAGGCCCATGATGACGAATTCGGTGGTGCCGATGGCAAACGCGGACAAAGCGAGTACGAGAAGCGAAGTAGGCATGCGCCGGCTCCTGATGTAATTCAGTGGTGGCAGTGGCCAAAGGGCCAGGGCAGGACCAGGTCCTGCTAGCAGCTGTTCAAAGCTCGTCGCTCAACTGCTGGAGGAATTCGCGAATCACCGCATCGTTGCGGCTGAAGAAACTCCACTGGCCGATCTTCTTGCTGCTGATCAGGCCGGCGCGCTGCAAGGTCGCCAGGTGCGCGGAAATCGTCGATTGCGACAGCCCGGCGCGCGCGTCGATCTTGCCGGCACAGACGCCCATCTCGAACGGATGGTCCTGCTCGGTGAAATGCGCGTGCGGGTCCTTCAGCCAGTGCAGGATTTCCCGGCGTACCGGGTGAGCCAGCGCTTTGATGATGTCGTCGAGGTCGAGGGGCATGGAGGTTCTCCGGTGTTCCGGTAAAACGGTATATCGCGATGGAGCGAACTATATATCGGTATTTCGCGATATGCAAATATGTCGTTCCCGGACATGACAGCCGGCGGCGCGCACCGCACACTGATTCGATGAACTACCTCGCACATCTTCACCTGGGCGGCGAGCAGCCGGCGCAGCTTCTCGGCAGTCTCTACGGCGACTTCGTCAAAGGGCCGCTGGAAGGGCGCTTCCCCGAACCCGTCGAAGCGGCGATCCGCCTGCATCGGCGCATCGACGCCTACACCGACAGTCATCCGCTGGTACGCCAGGCCAAGCAGCGCTTCCCGCTGCAACACCGGCGCATCGCCGGCGTGCTGCTCGACCTGTTCTTCGACCACTGCCTGGCGCGTGACTGGCCGGATTACGCCGAGCAGCCTCTGGATGCCTTCACCGCGCACGTCTATCGGGTGCTCGCCGGGGAGCCGGCGCTGCCCGAGCGCCTGGCTTATGTGGCCCCGCGCATGGCCGCGCAGGACTGGCTCGGCAGCTACCGCGAGTTCGCCGTGCTCGGCCAGGTGATCCAGGGCATGAGCCGGCGCCTGTCGCGTCCCGAGTTGCTGGCCGGCACGCTGCCGCTGCTGAGCGACCTGTACGAACCGTTGAGCGACGATTTCCGGCAGTTCTACCCCGAACTGCTCGGCTTCGTGCGGCAAACCTCCGCCTGAATCCTACCCGCCGCAGCGCGACTTTCTTCGCTGACCTGTATCAACGGCCCCGCGCGGGCACTCGGGTCGAATAAGCCGCTCGACCCAGGCAGGCACAGAGGAAACACATGGACAGATTGGTGGTGGCAACGGACCTATCCAGCCGCTCGGACCGTGCGCTGCTGCGCGCCGCGCAGCTGGCTGGCCGCTTCGGCTGCGAATGGACGATTCTGCATGTGGTCGACGACGATGTTCCGTCGGTGCTGGTCGAACGGGTGGTCAGCCAGGTCAACGACCTGCTGCTGGCCAAGGCGGAGAAACTGGCCGACGTCGCCGGCCAGTGGCCGCGCGTAATGGTTGCCAGTGGCAATGTCGAGGAGACCATCATCGAGGTCGCCCGCGGGTTGTCCGCCGAGGTGTTGCTGGTGGGCACGCACCGTCGCCTGGCACTGCGGCAGCTGTTCCTCGGCAGTACCAGCGAACGGGTGATTCGCAGCAGCCCGATCCCGGTACTGCGGGTCGGCAGCGCGAATGCGCCCTACGAACGGCTGCTGCTGGCACTCGACCTGTCGCCGCGCTCGGCGGACGTGCTGCGCACGACGCGCGCGCTGGGGCTGCTGGAGGCGCTGCATCCGATGGTGCTGCATGCCTTCGTGCCGGGCGAGGGCGCCGAGGCGCAGGCGCGCCTGGCGTTGCGCCAGTTCTTCCGCGGCCAGCATGTCGAGTTCGACGACTACCAGCTGCTGGTGGCCGGGGAGGAACCGCTGGCGATCGTCGGCCGCCTGCCGCTGGAGGTTCAGCCGCAGTTGCTGGCGATCGGCACGCCCGGGCGGGAAACCTCGGACAACCACATGCACGGCAGCGTCGCGGTGGAGCTTCTGCGCGGGCTCGACTGTGACATCCTCTGCGTGCCGCCGCGCAGCTGAGCGCCCATGAATGAAAAAGCCCCTGGCCGAGTGATCGTCCAGGGGCTTTTTGCTGGCGCCGGCTCAGGCGGCCCGGGCGGCCTCGGGTTCCCCGTAGAGCGCGCGTTCGATGCAGGCGCGCGCCTGGTCGGCCAGTTGCGAGCGGCTGCGGCCCAGGCTGGCGATGGGTTCGAGGAACTGGATGCGCACCTCGGCGATCTCGCCGGCGAACAGGCGACGCAGGTGCCTCACCAGCTCGTCGTCGCCGACGAAGGGCGCCAGCGGATCGCGCTCGCCGTCGCGCAGGTAGCTGATCGCCAGCGGTTGCAGCGGCCGTTGGGCCTCGATGGCGGCGCCGAGCATGCGCCCGTGGAAGTGCCGCACGCTGGCGCCGTCGCTGCTGGTGCCCTCGGGGAAGACCAGCACCGGCAAGCCCCGCCGCAGCCGGTGTGCCATCGACTGGCTCAGCGCGCCGCTGTCGCCGGCTCCACGACGAATGAACAGGGTGCCGGCCTGCTGCGCCAGCCAGCCGGCGAGCGGCCAGTGGCGCACGTCGGACTTGGACAGGAAGGACAGCGGTGCCAACCCGCCGATCAGCGGGATGTCGGCCCAGGAAACGTGGTTGCTGACCCACAGCATCGGCTGGCGCGGCGGCGCGCCCTCGATGCGCAGGCGAAACGGAAGCGCGCGCCCCAGGTGGGCAAGGAACCGCCGTGTCAGACGCTGGCGCAGCGGCAGCAACTCGCGTCGGGTAAGGGCGCAGAGCAGGGCCACCAGTCCGCCGAGCGCCGCGCCGAGGGCCAGCACGGCGAACAGCCGGGCGAAGCGCAGGGCGACCCGCATCAGACGGCCGCCTTGAAGTGACGGGCGTAGCGCGGGCACAGCTCGTCGCGCTTGAGCAGGACGAAAACGTCGGCGCTCTGGAAGTCCGGGTCCCAGCAGGGTTCACCGCAGACCTTGGCACCCAGGCGCATGTAGGCCTTGAGCAGCGGCGGCATCTCGACGATCAGGTTGTCCGGCAGCTCCAGCCGCGGCAGCGGGTTGGTCGGCTCGGCGCGCAGGTGTTCGGTGCTCAGATGGCGTTCGCGCAAGCGCTGCATCACCGCCTGGGCCTGGATGCCGCCGTCGCGCAGGGAGATGCTCGCGCAGCCCATCAGGTAGCGGTAGTCACCTTCGTTCAGCACTTCGGCCAACTCGCTCCAGAGCACGGCGATGGTGCCGCCGTTGCGGTAGCGCGGATCGACACAGGTGCGGCCGATTTCCAGCAGCGGACCTTGCAGGCCGTCCAGGCCGTGCAGCTTGAATTCCTTCTCGCTGTAGAAGCGCCCCAGGCGGGCGGCGGCACGGTGGTCGAGCAGCCGGGTGGTGGCGACCAGCTCGCCGCTTTGCAGGTCGCGCACGCCGATGTGGCTGCAGTGCCGGTCGAACTCGTCGCTGTCCAGGCCGGCGTCGGCGCCGTCCAGTTGCGCGTCGAAATCGGCGCTGAATACGCGAAAGCGCAGCGACTGCGCCTCCTGCAGCGCTCGCCGGCCGACCAGGCGTTCGGCTTGCAGGCGACGGACGTGGCGGGTTTCGCGGTCAAGGGCGAGTTGCGTCATGGCAAGCCTCCGGGGGCAGCGGGTTGCGGCCGGTCGGTAATGTTGGGCAAGCTCAGGCTAGGTACCCGTGGTGTCGACCGGATGACCGTTCGGTGACACTTGCATGACGCCCACCGAGGACATCGCTATGCCCTGGCAGCCCCTGCTTGGTTCGCTCGATCGGCTGCCCGCCGACCTGGCCCTGGACGACTGGTACGACGCCTTGCTGCAGCGGGCGGGCGAAGGCTCGCCGATGGAGCTGGCGATGCTCGCCGGACGCCTGGCGGCGACGCCCGGGCTGGCGTTTCTCGGTGGCTACCAGGCTGCGCTTCGCGTGCTCTGGCCATCGGCGCCGGCCAGCCTCGGCGCGCTGTGCGTGACCGAGCAGCGCAGCACCCGGCCGGCGGACATGCGGACGCGCCTGGACGGTTTGCTGCTGGACGGGCGCAAGGATTTCGTCACTGCCGCCGACGCCGCCGACTGGCTGCTGGTCGCCGCGCGCGACGAAGCGCTGGGCGCGTCCCCGCGACTGGCACTGTGCGTGGTGCGCAACGGCGCACCTGGCGTGCGCGTTGAAAAACTGCCGGCGCTGCCGCTGATGCCCGACATCGCCCATGGCCGGCTGCACCTGCAGGGCGCGCAGTGCCAACGCCTGGCCGGCGATGGCTGGGACGACTACACGAAGCCGTTCCGCACCCTCGAGGACATCCATGTGCTGAGTGCGGTGCTGGCCTGGGTCTACGGCGTCGGCATGGAATGCGACTGGCCGCAGGCGTTGCGCCTGCGTTTGCTGGCACTGCTCGCCGGTTGCGCCGAAGTCGGACGGTTGTGCGCGCGCGCCTCGGCGACGCACCTCCTGCTCGCCGGGCTTTTCGCGCAGATGGATGCCCTGCGCGGCGAACTCGATGCGGCCTTCGCGGCGGGGCCCTCCCAGTGGTCCGACCTCTGGCAGCGGGACGCGGGGTTGCTCGATCTGGCCGCCAAGGCCCGCACCAGACGCCTGGAAAAGGCCCTGGCGAACGCCTGAGCAGAAGGCTGGCAAAGCGCCACCTTAGGACCCTTAGGGCGCGGCCTTAGGGGGCTCGTAGGGGTTTACCCAATTTCGGCGATTGACCGGCGTCAATAAAATTCACCCCAAGCGTACCGACACAACGAAGTGCATCGCAGCTGATGGGCAGCGCCTCGTGAACCTACCTCTCTCCAGGTACGCCAAGGAGAATGAAGATGCTGTCCAAGAAAATCATCGCCGGCGCCGCCCTCGTAATCGCCTCCCTCTCTGCCGGTTCCGCCCTCGCCGCAGGCTCCCTGCAAGGCCAGATGAACGTGCAGATCACCGTCGGTAGCGGTTGCACCGTCACCAACGGCACCAACGACGGTTCCAACAACGCTTTCGGCAACCTGACCTTCGGCAGCTACGCCGACCTCGCCAACATCGTCAACGGTCGCTCGGTCGGCTCGGGCGGCGGCAGCTCCTTCGGCGTCAAGTGCAGCCAGGGCACCGCCTACAGCGTCGCCCTCGACTCCGGCCAGAACGCCAGCGGCAACCAGCGCCGTATGCAGCACAACGGCGAGTTCGTGAACTACGACCTTTACCAGGACACCAGCCGCAGCCAGGCCTGGGGCAACGGCAGCAACGGCGGCACCACGCTGGCCGGCGTCGGCACCGGCAACAACAGCGAGCTGGTCGTCTACGGTCGCGTTCCGGCGCAGACCACCCCGTCGCCGGGCACCTACCTGGACACCGTACAAGTCACGGTCGCCTGGTAATTCCACGTCTGCCTGCGGAGCACTCGACCTTGGCCTGGCACTTCTTGCTGCGCGCCGCGCTCTTCGCGGTGCTGCTCGGCGGCTCCTACGCGAGCCACGCCGCCAGCAAGACCGCTACCCTCGGCGTTCAGGCCACCCTGCTGCCGGCCTGCACGGCAGGAAGCAGCGTCTCGGGAACGGTCTCCTTCGGTACCCTCAATTTCGGCACCTACCTGACCCTGGACTCGGCGGTCAGCATGGTCGGCCAGGCCGGTTCCGGCGCATTGCGCGTCAATTGCCTGAACAACACGCCGTACCGCGTGCTGATCAGCGCCGGCGGTTCCGGCTCGGTGGCCAATCGCAGGATGACCGGCCCCGGTGCTAAGACCCTTGGCTACAACCTCTACACCGACGCCGCCTTCACCACCGTGTGGAACGACAGCACCGGCGTCAGCCGCACCGGCAACGGCCAGGACCAGTGGTTGCCGGTGTACGGGCGCGTCCCGGCGCAGGCCGTGCCGCTGGCCGGCGTATACACCGACACCCTGACCGTGACGATCAGCTGGTGAAAAGGCGGCCTGGATTTCGCGCGCGCCTGTGCCTGGCGTGCCTGCCGGCGGTCCTGGCGGGAATGCCGGGCGCGGCATCGGCCGATACCGGCAGCAACGAGCTGACCCTGACCGCCAGCTTTCAGCTCAGCGCCTCGGTGCAGGCCGGCTGCGTGCTCGGTGGCGGCAGCACCGACGCCACCAGTTTCGGCAGCATCGACTTCGGCCAGCTGGCCAGCCTGAGCGCCGACGTCAAGGTGGCGAGCACCGTCAGTGGTGGCTCGATCCAGCTGCAATGCACGCCCGGCACCGCGCTGACCATCTCGCTGAACAGCGGCGCGAATGCGGCTCGGGTGCGCGCTACATGGCTAAAGGCAGTGAGCGACTACGCTATCAGTTATATCAGGACGCCTCGTACGCCACGGTGTGGGGCGACCAGAACAGCGGGACGCCGTTGAGCATGACCTTTCCCGCCGGCGGCACGCTGTCCCTGCCGGTGTACGCACGTCTGTTCGCCAGCAGCCCGTTACCTTCGGCCGGTCTCTATTCCGACGTCGTGACCGTGACTGTCACCTACTGAGAACGAACCTTCCCACGCCTGATGCCCGTTCCTCCCGCCATTTCCGTATCTTCCGCCGGCTGCTCGGCGTGCTGGGTTTCGCCGGTCTGCTGGGCAGCGCGCAGGCCGCCACCTCGGTGCTGATCTGGCCGATCAACCCGGTCATCGAGGGCGAGGGCAGCGGTGTCGCGCTGTGGCTGGAAAACCGTGGCGACGCGCCGGTGAAGCTGCAGACGCGCGTGCTCGAGTGGAAGCAGCAGGGTTTCGCCGACCAGCTCGGGGCGCAGCAGGGCGTCGTCGCGAGTCCGCCGATCATCAGCGTCGAGCCGGGCAAGCGTCAGTTGATCCGGCTCATTCGCCGGCAGCCCGCGTTGCCGGGCGCCGAGCAGGCCTACCGCGTGCTGGTGGACGAGCTGATCCCGGAAGGCGGCTCCCAGGGCGACAAGGCCGGCGTGCAGTTCCAGATGCGCTACTCGGTGCCCTTGTTCGTCTACGGCACCGGCCTGGCCGCGCCGAAGGATGGCGCCGCCATCGCCGATGACCAGGCGGCCGCCGTGGCCCTGAGCTATCGGCTAGAGAACGAGGGTGGCCGTCGCTGGCTGCGCCTGCACAACGCCGGCAGCGTCCATGCGCGCTTGTCCGAGGTCCGCCTGACCCAGGGCGGCAAGGTCGTGCCGGTTGCCGAGGGCCTGCTCGGCTACGTGCTGCCCGGCGCCGACATGCGCTGGCTGATGCCGGAGGGCGTGCAGCCCGGCGCGTTCACCCTCGAGGCGCGGGTGAACGAGCGCGCCGATCCGCAAACCATCGGTGCTCAGTAGCAGGTAGGGCCAGCGTGCGGGGGCGGATATGGAGTGCGTTGCGGGCGTGTCGTCGATCGTTGCTGCTGTGCCTGTGCATCGCCGGCACGGCCGTGTCGGCCGACGAGGAGCCGATGCAGCTGTTCCTGGAGTTGGTGCTCAACGAGCTGCCGACCGGGCAGATCATCGACGTTCAGGCAGTCGGGGAGCGCTACCTCGTGGCGCGGCGTGACCTGATCGCCGCCGGCCTCAAGCTCGACGCCGAGGGCCCCGACCCCGTCGCGCTGGACAGCCTCGCCGGCGTGCGCAGCACCTACGAGCAGGAAATGCAGCAGCTCAGGCTGAACGTGCCGGTCGAATGGCTGCCGCGCCAGCAGATCGGCGTGAGCAACGGTGGCGAGCGGATCGAGGCCGTCACCTCGCTGGGCGCGCTGTTCAACTACGACGTCTATTACAGCAACACCGACGGCGGCAATGCGCTGGCCAGCGCCTTCACCGAGCAGCGCGTGTTCGGCGAAAAGGGCGTGTTCTCCAACAGTGGCGTCTATCGGCGCAGCCTCGGCGGGGTTCGCGATCTCGATGGCTACTACCGCTACGACAGCTACTGGCGCTTCAACGATCAGCAGCGCCTGCTCAGCTATGCCGCGGGCGACGTGGTGAGCGGCGCGCTGACCTGGAACAGCGCGGTGCGCCTGGGTGGCGTGCAGCTGTCGCGCAACTTCACCCTGCGTCCGGACCTGATCACCTATCCGATGCCGCGCTTCTCCGGCGACGCTTCGGTGCCGAGCACCGTCGACCTGTTCATCGACAACACCCGGGTCAGCAGCGAGACCCTCAAGCCGGGGCCGTTCACCTTCAACAGCGCGCCGGTGATCAGCGGCGCCGGCCAGGCCACCGTGGTGACCACCGACGCGCTGGGTCGCCAGGTGGCGACCACGGTGCCGTTCTACGTCACCAACACCCTGCTGCAGAAGGGCCTGACCGACTACTCGTTGTCCCTCGGCCGGCTGCGGCAGAACTACGGGCTGGAGAACTTCTCCTACGGGCGCTATGCCGGCAGTGGCACCTTCCGCTACGGCCTCAACGACCGGATCACCCTGGAAAGCCACGCCGAAGCCGCCAGCGGCTTCCAGCTGACCGGCATCGGCAGCACCTTCTCGGTCGGCACCTTCGGCAGCGTCACTTCCTCGGTCAGCCAGAGCCGCTACAGCGACAGCGGCCAGCAGTACAGCCTCGGCTACAGCTACTTCTCGCGCCTGTTCGGCGTCTCGGCGCAGCGCGTCGAGCGCACCCGCGGCTTCGCCGACCTCAGCGTGGTCGAGGCGCTGGACAACTTCCTGCTCAAGCGCAGCGACCAGGTGACCCTGACCTTCAGCCCGCCGGGGCTCGGCTCGGTCGGCCTCGGCTACTTCGCCAACCTGGCGCAGGACGGCAACAGCACCCGGCTGATCAACCTGTCCTGGTCGCGCACCCTGTGGAAGAACATCAGCTTCTACGTGTCGCTCAATCGCGTGCTGGACGAGGACGGCTACGCCGCCCAGGCGCAGGTGGTGGTGCCCTTCGACATGCTGTCGACCCTGAGTGCCAGCACCGACCGCAGCCGCAACGGGCGTTACACGCAGCGGGTCAACTACAGCCGCAACGCACCCAGCGAGGGCGGCGTGGGGATGAACCTCGGCTATGGCAGCGGCGACAGCGAATACGCCCAGGCCGACTTCACCTGGCGCAACCGGAGCGTGCAGTTGCAGGGCGGCGCCTACAGCGATGCCGGCGAGGTGACCCACTGGGGCGATGCCAGCGGCTCGCTGGTGGCGATGGACGGTGGCCTGTTCGCCACCAACCGGGTCGACGACGCCTTCGTACTGGTCAGCACCGATGGCTATCCGGGCGTGCCGGTGACCTTCGAGCACCAGTTGATCGGCGAGACCGATCGCAACGGCCATCTGCTGGTGCCCTGGGTGCCGGCGTACTACCGCGGCCAGTACGAGGTGGATCTGCTCAACCTGCCGAGCAACGTGGTCGCCGGCGAAACCCAGCAATTCATCGCGGTGGGCGAGGGCAGCGGCGCGTTGCTCGCCTTCTCGCTGCGCCAGCAGTTTTCCGCCAGCGTCGTGCTGGTCGACGAGAGCGGCGCATTCCTGCCCCAGGGCGCGCTGGCCACGCTGGTCGGCGGCACCGGGAGAAGCCAGGTGGGCTGGGACGGCGTGGCCTACTTCGAGAACCTCGCCGCGCACAACGAGCTGGAGGTACGGACTCCCGATGCTGGCCAGTGCCGCGCCCGCTTCGACATCGACCCGCAGATCGCCGAAATGGCGCAGATCGGCCCCCTGACCTGTCATCGAACCACCGGAGCGCCATGAACAGAGTTTCCCCACCGTGCCGCTGGCTGCCGCTGCTTCTGCTGATCGGCCTGACGCTGCAGCAGGCCATGGCCTGCAACACCACGACCTCGGACATCAACCTGGGAACCACCAGTTCGCTGAGCCTGCCGACAACCACTTCGCAGGCGGCGGGGGCGGGCGGGCTGACCTGCAGCGGATCGCTGCAGTTGCTGACCGGTGCCTACCTGCGCGTCACCCTGCTCAGCAACACGCTGGTGCTGACCGGCGACCAGGGCGGCAGCGTGCCATTCACCCTGTATTCCGACAGCGGCTACACCCAGCCCATGCTGAGCGGGCAGACCACCACCTTCGGCGCCGCCAACCTGCTGGCCATCGGCGGCTCGGGCATCAGCGTGCCGCTCTACGCACGTACCCAGCTCGGCGCCAACGTGCCGGCCGGCACCTACACCGGAACCGTCTCGGTGCGCTGGTACTGGGCGATCTGCCCCTCCGGCGTGCTCAACCTGTGCACCTGGGACACCAGTCCCGGAGTGGTCCAGCCGACCGGCACGGCCTGCGTGCTCAACTGCACGCCGACCAACTGGGGAACCGGCGCCCTGGCCCAGATCAGCGTCAAGCTGATCGTCACCAAGGCCTGCCAGCTCAGCACGCTGGCGGCGGTGGACTTCGGCGCCCAGGCGCTGGTGTCGCAGTTCGCCCAGCGCACCCAGACCGTGGTGGTCCGCTGCACCAACACCGAAGGCTTCACCCTCGGCTTCGGTAACGGCCAGAACTACCAGGCGCCGTGGCGACAACTGGCCAGCGGCGCGAACCGCCTGCGCTACAACATCTACCGGCCGGACGGCGTCACCGTGGTGAATACCGCGGCGCCCTTTCCCGCGGTGGGGACGGGCAGCAGCCAGAGCTTCGAGTTCAAGGCGATCATCGACCCGACCCAGGCCAACGTGCCGGTGGGAACCTACATCGATAACGTGGTGTTGACGGTCAGTTACTGACGTCGTGGCGGGGCTACCAGTAGAGGGTGACGATGGTCGGCGCCTTGTCGGCCGAGAGGGTGAGGGTGGATCTGGGCTGCAGATCGAAGGCGCTGCGATTGCTGCCCGCCTGTTGCAGCACGCGAAAGCCGCTGGCGCCCGCGCAGTCGCGGTTCTCCACCCGGTAACCGTCCTTCGTCGCCTGGGTGCCGACCTCGCAGCCGGCTTGCAGGGTGATGCCGATGTTCAGCGCGCCCGCCACCATGCCGCTTGCCGATGCGACGGTGCTGAAGCTGGCGAATGCCAGCAGGAGGCCCAGGTTGCGACGTGTCATCGGTAACTTCATCCGACTCAGGGGTAGTGGTGCGACTCCCCTTCCGTGGGACGCGTGGTTCCGAGCGGGCGTAATGCCCCAGCGCATGGGCGCAGACTACAGCGCGTGATGGCTACCTGCTATCAATTTTGCGCGCAAGATTACCTCGGGCTTACGAACGGTGATTCAGAGCTTGTCGCACGCGCCCGGCTCGACGCGAGGCGTTTTCGTCGGCTGAGCCCCGGCGTCGAAAGCCCCGTGGCACGCGGCTTGACACAAGTCAGTGGGGCAAAGCGTCACGCCGGTTAAGGTCGCGGCGCACTCTACGACGAGGTTTCCATGCGACGCGAACCCATCGTGCTGTTCGACAACGGCACCCACCAATGCATGATGTTCGACGATCTCGTCACGGGAGACGGCGTCCAGTCCAACCAGTTCCTGATCACCGATCACGAACAGTACCTGCTGCTCGATCCGGGCGGCGATCTGACCTACACGCCGCTGTCGCTGGAACTCTCCAAGCGCATCGATCTGCAGGAACTCACCTACATCTTCGCCTCGCACCAGGACCCGGACATCATCGCCTCGCTGGACAAGTGGCTGCTGCACACCCGCGCCAAGGTGATCTGCTCCAAGCTCTGGGCGCGCTTCCTGCCGCACCTGACGGCCAACTACCTGGCCATCAGCCACGGCATTTCCACCTACGACCGGATCATCGCGCTGCCCGACGCCGGCCAGGCGATCCCGCTGGGGCGCAGCCTGCTGAAGGCGGTGCCGGCGCATTTCCTGCACTCGGTGGGCAACTTCCAGATCTACGATCCGGTGAGCAAGATCCTCTTCTCCGGCGACATGGGCGCCTCGATGGTCGACGACGCCAGCCCGGTGCGGGACTTCGCCGCCCACGTGCCGCACATGGAAGGTTTCCATCGCCGCTACATGGCCAGCAACAAGGCCTGCAAGCTCTGGGCGCAGATGGTGCGCGGCATTCCGGACCTGGAAATGATCGTTCCGCAGCACGGCCAGCCCTTCGTCGGCAAGGCGATGGTCGGCGCGTTCCTCGACTGGATCGAGAAGCTCGAATGCGGCATCGACCTCATGGGTCCGAACGACTACCGCATTCCGAAGTAGGCGCCGCACCTCGCGTCATTCCCCTCCGTTGATCCTCGCGATTTCCCGTTGCCATGCAAAGGCAGCGGGGAACTCCGCGGCGCATTGCCCTGCCTATACCTGCGTTCGGCGGCAGGCCGCTGCGCCCGCGCCGGGCGTTCCGTCGTCTGTCGGCGCCGTTTTCCGGCGTCAGCCCATGGCGGCCGAGATCAACGAATCACGATGGTCGCGTCACCTGGGCAGGCGGTGTGGCGGCCGCCTCGCGGAGGTTCCATGCGCTGTCTGACGCTCTTGCTCGCGTTCTTCCTCAGCCCGTTGGCGATGGCCGACTGGCAACTGCAGACCGACTACTCGCGGATCAGCTTCGTCTCGGTGAAGCGCGGCCACAGCGCCGAGGTGCAGCGTTTCACCGGTCTCACCGGCGTGGTCGATGCGCAGGGCGGTGTGCGCATCATGGTGCCGTTCAGCGGCCTCGACAGTGGTCTGGCGCTGCGTGACGAACGCATGCGCAATGACCTGTTCCAGATTGCCCAGTTCAGTGACGCGCAGGTCAGCAGCCAGGTCGATCTTTCGACCTGGGAAGCCCTCGCGGTCGGCGCCTCGAAGATCGACACCATCGAATTCAAGCTCAGCCTGCATGGCCAGGAACGCCGGCTGAAGGCTGAGGTTCTGGTCAGCCGCATCGGCGAGCACAACATCCAGGTCAGCACGCTGGAGCCGGTCCTGCTCAAAGCCGTAGACTTCGATCTGGTCGAGGGGCTGCAGCGTCTCAAGGAGATTTCCGCGGTCCCCGATATCACCCCGGAAGTACCGGTGTTCGCGGTGCTCACCTTCCAGTGGCACCCCTGATGCGGCGCACCTCCGGCCGCCGCCTGTAACCGTTGTCCCGCGCACCGAAACAGGAATTTGCATGCGCCCGTCGTTTTCCCGTTCCAACCCGGCCAGTCCCGTCGCGGCAGCGCATCCAGCGTGATGCAGGACGGCGTGGTATTCCCCTGGCGCGGCGGCAACCGTTTCGCCCTGCTGGTCGACGGGCCGGTCTTTTTCCCGCGCATGCTGGAGGTCATCGCCGCGGCGCAAACCCGTGTCGACCTCGAGCTGTATCTGGTCGAGGACGGCGTGTGCGTGCAGCGGCTGATCGAGGCCTTGGTCGGTGCGGCGGCGCGCGGTGTCCGGGTGCGCTGTCTGTTCGACGGCTTCGGCAGTCTGAAACTGGGCAATGCGGCCCGTGCGCAGATCGAGGCGGCCGGCATCGAGCTGCGCCTTTACAACCCGCTGCGCTGGCAGCGCGGCGTGCGCAACCTGTTTCGCGATCACCGCAAGCTGCTGCTGGTGGACGAGCACCTGGCGTTCGTCGGCGGCACCGGCGCCACCGACGAGTTCTGGAACCCGGACATCGCGGAACTGCCCTGGCATGAGGTGATGGTGGAGATCGAAGGCCCGCTGATGCAGGACTGGCGGGCGTTGTTCGCCTACCAGTGGGCGCGCTGCGGCGAGCGCCGCTTCTGGTGGCCGAGCGACCCGCTGCAGCCCGCGCGCATTCCGCCCAGCCCGAGCCTCGGCGATGGGATGGGCCGCGTGGCCTACGCCGCGGCGCGCCAGCATCGGGACATCCTCCGCGCGCTGATCCGCAGCCTCAACCAGTCCAGGGAACGCATCTGGCTGGCGACCCCGTACTTCCTGCCGACCTGGAAAGTCCGTCGCCTGCTGATGAAAGCCGCGCGTCGTGGCGTCGATGTGCGCCTGCTGCTGACCAGTCGCAACACCGACCATCCGCCGATCCGCTTCGCCGGCCAGCGCTACTACGCGCGGCTGCTGCGCGCGGGGGTGCGCATCTTCGAGTACCAGCCGCGTTTCCTGCACATGAAACTGGTGCTGGTGGACGGCTGGGTCAGCGTCGGTTCATGCAATTTCGATCACTGGAACCTGCGCTGGAACCTCGAAGCCAATGTGGAGACCTTCGACCGCACGCTGACCCGCGAGGCCGAGGAGTGCTTCATCGCCGATTTCGCCGATAGCCGCGAGATCACCCTCGAGGACTGGCGGGCGCGACCACTGCTCAAGCGGCTCTACCAGCGGCTCTGGGGCTGGATCGACCGGCTGGTGGTGAATCTTCTCGACCGGCGCCGCTGAACCCGCTTCGATGATCCAAACCGCGCGGATCAGCCGTTCGCCAACTAGGCTGGTAGCGCTGCTGTTCAACCCTCAGGAGAGTGCTCATGGCTGCCAAGAAGATCCTCATGCTGGTCGGCGATTACGTCGAAGATTACGAGACCATGGTGCCGTTCCAGGCGCTGACCATGGTCGGCCACAGCGTCCACGCGGTCTGCCCGGACAAGAAGGCGGGGCAGACCGTGCGCACCGCGATCCACGATTTCGAGGGCGACCAGACCTACAGCGAGAAGCCCGGTCACCTGTTCGCGCTGAACGCTGACTTCGCCGCGGTGCGCGCCGAGGATTACGACGCGCTGGTGATCCCCGGTGGCCGTGCGCCTGAATACCTGCGCCTGAACGCCAAGGTGCTGGAGCTGGTGCGCGCCTTCGACGCCGCGAAGAAGCCGATCGCCGCCGTTTGCCACGGCGCCCAGCTGCTCGCCGCCGCCGGCGTGCTCGAGGGCCGCGCCTGCAGCGCCTATCCGGCCTGCGCGCCTGAAGTGCGCCTGGCGGGTGGCGAGTACATCGACATCCCGGTGGACCAGGCCCACATACAGGGCAACCTGGTCAGCGCCCCGGCCTGGCCCGCCCACCCGGCGTGGCTGGCGAAGTTTCTCGAGGTGCTGGGGACGCGGATCACGCTGTGAAGGGGTAGCGGTAAAGGAAAAGCCCTGGGCGTGGTGCCCGGGGCTTTTTTCGTTTGGCCGGTCGGATGGGCAGCGTGTGGTCGCTTGGGCTTCGTGTGTTCCCTCGGCCCTCACCCCCGGCCCCTCTCCCATGAATGGGAGAGGGGAGCAAAGCACGCTTCAGTAGATTTCCCACGAGCACAAAAAAGCCCCGGTATTAACCGAGGCTTTTGAATTTGGCTCCGCGACCTGGACTCGAACCAGGGACCCAATGATTAACAGTCATTTGCTCTACCGACTGAGCTATCGCGGAACAACGACGCGCATCCTACTGATTACGAAGAAGAAGTCAACTACTGCAAAGCGCCGGGCGATGATTGAGTCGGCCGGCAGCCGGCGCGCGTGCGCGAGCTGCCGGCGACGCTTCAGAGGACCTTGGCGATGGCCTGGGTCACGGCGCCGAGGTTGCCGTGGTTGAGGGCGGCGACGCAGATGCGCCCGGTGCCGACGGCGTAGATGCCGAACTCGCTGCGCAGGCGCTCGACCTGCTCGCTGGTCAACCCGGAGTAGGAGAACATGCCGCGCTGGCGGGCGACGAAGCTGAAGTCGCGCGTGGCGCCCAGGGCACCCAGCTGATCGACGAGTGCCACGCGCATGCCGCGGATACGCTCGCGCATCTCGCCCAGTTCCTCTTCCCACAGGGCGCGCAGCTCGGGGCTGTCGAGCACGGCGGCGACGACGCTGGCGCCGTGGGTCGGCGGGTTGGAGTAGTTGGTACGGATCACCCGCTTGAGCTGCGAGAGCACGCGTGCGGCTTCGTCCTTCGTGCCGGTGACGATGGACAGCGCGCCGACGCGCTCGCCGTACAGCGAGAAGGATTTCGAGAAGGAGCTGGAGACGAAGAACGCCAGGCCGGACTCGGCGAACAGGCGCACGGCTTCGGCGTCCTGGTCGATGCCGTCGCCGAAGCCCTGGTAGGCGATGTCGAGGAAGGGCACGTGCTCGCGCTCGCGCAGCACCTCGAGCACGGCTTTCCAGTCTTCCAGCTGCAGGTCGACGCCGGTCGGGTTGTGGCAGCAGGCGTGCAGCACGACGACCGAACGCGCCGGCAGGGCCTTCAGGTCGGCGAGCAGGCCGGCGCGGTCGACGCCATGGCTGGCGGCATCGTAGTAGCGGTAGTTCTGCACCGGGAAACCGGCGGATTCGAACAGCGCGCGGTGGTTTTCCCAGCTCGGGTCGCTGATCGCCACCACGGCGTCGGGCAGCAGGCGCTTGATGAAGTCGGCGCCGACCTTCAGCGCGCCGGTGCCGCCGAGGGCCTGGGCGGTGACCACGCGGCCTTCGGCGAACAGGGCGGAGTCGGCGCCGAAGAGCATCTTCTGCACGGCCTTGTCGTAGGCGGCGATGCCGTCGATCGGCAGGTAGCCACGCGGCGCGTGGGCGGCGATGCGGGCCTTCTCCGCTTCGGCGACGGCGCGCAGCAGCGGAATTCGTCCCTCTTCGTTGGTGTAGACGCCGACACCGAGGTTGACCTTGGTGCTTCGGGTGTCCGCGTTGAACGCCTCGTTCAGGCCGAGGATCGGGTCGCGCGGTGCCATTTCTACAGCGGAGAACAAACTCATGGTCGGGGAGCTCGAAGGGAAGAGGGCGATAGTCGGTGCGCCCCCTTGCCGTCAGGCGCTGAGGAAGGCGCAAACGGGGCGGTATTATAGCGGCCGAGTCCGCTACCCGCGATATCATCGACGGCCGTTATCGGGGAAATTTCCCGCTACGGGGTGATCGTCGTCACCTTCGCGCGTTTCGCTTCCACCCGCTTCGAGGTCCACATGTCCGAGTTCCAACTGGTTACCCGCTTTCAGCCCGCTGGCGACCAGCCCGAGGCAATCCGACAGATGGTCGAAGGCATCGAGGCCGGTCTGTCGCACCAGACCCTGCTCGGAGTGACCGGCTCCGGCAAGACGTTCAGCATCGCCAACGTGATCGCCCAGGTGAAGCGACCGACCATGGTGCTGGCGCCGAACAAGACCCTGGCCGCGCAGCTGTATGGCGAGTTCAAGGCGTTCTTCCCGAACAACGCGGTGGAATACTTCGTTTCCTACTACGACTACTACCAGCCCGAGGCCTACGTCCCGTCGTCGGACACCTACATCGAGAAGGATTCTTCGATCAACGACCACATCGAGCAGATGCGCCTGTCGGCGACCAAGGCGCTGATCCAGCGTTCCGACGCGATCATCGTCACCACGGTGTCGTGCATCTACGGCCTGGGCAGTCCCGAGACCTACCTGAAGATGGTCCTGCACGTCGACCGCGGCGACAAACTCGACCAGCGCGAGCTGCTGCGCCGGCTCACCGAGCTGCAGTACACGCGCAACGAGATGGACTTCGCCCGCGCCACCTTCCGCGTGCGCGGCGACGTGATCGACGTGTTCCCGGCGGAATCGGACCTCGAGGCGGTGCGCATCGAGCTGTTCGACGACGAGGTGGAGAGCCTGTCGGCCTTCGATCCGCTGACCGGCGAGGTGATCCGCAAGCTGGCGCGCTTCACCTTCTTCCCCAAGACCCACTACGCCACGCCGCGTGACACGCTGCTGGGCGCGGTGGAGAACATCAAGGCCGAGCTCAAGCAGCGCCTGGATTACCTGCGCGAGAACCACAAGCTGGTGGAGGCGCAACGGCTGGAACAGCGCACGCGCTTCGACTTGGAGATGATCCTCGAGCTGGGCTACTGCAACGGCATTGAAAACTACTCGCGCTACCTCTCCGGGCGCGGTCCCGGCGAGGCGCCGCCGACCCTTTTCGACTACCTGCCGGCCGACGCGCTGCTGGTGATCGACGAGTCCCACGTCAGCGTGCCGCAGGTCGGCGCCATGTACAAAGGCGACCGCTCGCGCAAGGAAACCCTGGTCGAATACGGCTTCCGCCTGCCGTCGGCGCTGGACAACCGGCCGCTGCGCTTCGACGAGTGGGAGGCGATCAGCCCGCAGACCATCTTCGTGTCCGCCACGCCCGGGCCTTACGAGGCGGAGCATGCCGGGCGCGTGATCGAGCAGGTGGTGCGGCCGACCGGGCTGGTCGACCCGCAGATCGAGATCCGCAAGGCGACCACCCAGGTCGACGACCTGCTTTCGGAGATCACCAGGAACGTCGCCATCGGCGAGCGCGTGCTGGTCACCACCCTGACCAAGCGGATGGCCGAAGACCTCACCGACTACCTCGCCGACCACGGCGTGCGGGTGCGCTACCTGCACTCGGACATCGACACCGTGGAGCGCGTGGAGATCATCCGCGACCTGCGCATCGGCACCTTCGACGTGCTGGTGGGGATCAACCTGCTGCGCGAGGGTCTGGACATGCCCGAGGTGTCGCTGGTGGCGATCCTCGACGCCGACAAGGAAGGCTTCCTGCGTTCCGAGCGCTCGCTGATCCAGACCATCGGCCGCGCCGCGCGCAACCTCAACGGCCGGGCGATTCTCTACGCCGACAACGTCACCGGCTCGATGCAGCGCGCCATCGACGAGACCGAGCGTCGACGCAACAAGCAGATTGCCTTCAACGAAGCCAACGGCATCGTCCCGCGCGGGGTGACCAAGGACGTTCAGGACATCCTAGAGGGCGCCACGGTGCCGGGATCGCGCAGCAAGAAGCGTCGCGGCGAAGCCAAGGCCGCGGAGGAAAGCGCGCGCTACGAGAACGAGCTGCGCTCACCGAGCGAGATCAACAAGCGCATCCGCACGCTGGAAGAAAAGATGATGCAGCTCGCCCGCGATCTCGAATTCGAAGCCGCCGCGCAGATGCGCGACGAGATCCATAAGCTGCGCGAGCGCCTGCTGCAGGTCTGATCCGCAGCAGCGTGTAGGTTGGGCTTCAGCCCAGCGCCTGCACCCGTATTCGGTGGGCTGAAGCCCACCCTACGGCCTGGTTTGGAAATCGGTGCAAGGGTAGGGCGGGTGTAACCCGCGTTGGTGAGGCTCAATGCCCGCCGCCGCCCTGGATTCCCTTGGGCAGGGCGCGGGTCAGCAGAACCGCGATCATGCTGATGCCCAGCGCGATGCCCACGCAGTGGAAGGCGTCGTTGTAGGCCATGATCGCCGCCTGCTGGTGGACGATCTCGTTAAGCTTGCCCAGCGCCGCGGTTTCGTTGCCGAGTTGCCCGGTCAGCAGGTTCAGGCGTTCGGCGACCTGCGGGTTGCTCGGCACCACGGCCTCACGCAGGTAGTCGAAGTAGACCTTGGTGCGGCTGTCCAGCAGCGTGGCGAGCAGGGCGATGCCGATCGCACCGCCGAGGTTGCGCAGGATGTTGAACAGGCTGGAGGCCGAGCCGGCGTCCTGCGGCTGGATGTAGGCGGTGGCGATCAGCGAGATGGTCACCATGATCATCGGCTGGCCGAGGGCGCGAATGATCTGGATCGGGTGGAACTGGTCGCCGGCGAAGTCCGGGTTGAGGGCGCCCGAGGCGAAGCTGGAGAAACCGAACAGGGCGAAACCGGCGGCGCACAGCAGCTTCGGCGGGATCACCTTCATCAGCTTGGGCACGAAGGGAATCAGCACCAGCTGCGGCAACCCCATCCACATGATCACTTCGCCGATCTGCAGCGCGTTGTAGTTCTGGATCTGTGCCAGGTACAGCGGCAGCAGGTAGATCGAGCCGTAGAGCCCCAGGCCCATGCCGAGGCTGGCGATGCTGGTCAGGCCGAAGTTGCGCTCGCGCAGGATGCCGAGGTTGATCAGCGGATGCGGGCGGGACACCTGCAGGATGACGAACAGGATCAGGCTGACCAGCGCGGTGGAGCCCAGGCCGACGATCAGCGAGGACTCCAGCCAGTCCTTGCGGTGGCCTTCCTCGAGGAACACCTGCAGGCAGCCGAGGCCGATGGCCAGGGTGACGATGCCCGCGTAGTCGCTGGTCTTCAGCAGCTCCCAGTGCGGCGCCTTCTTCTCCAGCCCGTAGAGCAACCCGGCGATCATCAGCAAGCCGGGCGGCACGTTGATGTAGAAGATGTATTCCCAACCCCAGTTCTCGGTCAGCCAGCCGCCCAGCGTCGGGCCGATAGAGGGCGCGAAGGTGGCGGTGATGGCGAACAGCGCCATGCCCTTGGCCCGGTGGTGTTCGGGCAGCTTGATCAGCGTGAGGGTGAACGCCAGAGGAATCAGCGCGCCGCCGGTGAAGCCCTGCAGCGCGCGGAAGACGATCATGCTCTCCAGGTTCCAGGCCATCGAGCAGAGCAGCGACGAGGCGAGGAAACCCAGCGACACCCACACCGCCAGCCGGCGCGCCGAGAGCAGCTGCACCAGCCAGGCGGTGAGCGGAATCATGATGATTTCCGCCACCAGGTAGGAGGTGGAAATCCACGAGCCTTCCTCCAGCGTGGCGGACAGCGCGCCCTGGATGTCCTTGAGCGAGGAGTTGGTGATCTGGATGTCGAGCACCGCCATGAAGGCGCCGAGCATGGCGCTCATCACGGCGATCCAGTCGCGCCGGCTGGGCTCGCCGGTCGGCCGGATCAGTTGATCGCCGGCCACGCTATTCGGCGGCCTGGAGGCTGACGTCGACGTCCACCGACATGCCCGGACGGATGCGCCCCTTGAGCGGGTTGTCGGCGGGAATGGCGATCTTCACCGGGATGCGCTGCACCACCTTGGTGAAGTTGCCGGTGGCGTTGTCCGGCGGCAGCAGGCTGAACTGCGCGCCGGAGGCGGCGAACAGGCTCTGCAGGCGGCCTTCGATGGGGGCGTCGGGAAAGCTGTCGAAGGTCAGTTCGGCCTTCTGTCCCGGCGCCATCTTGCCGATCTGGGTTTCCTTGAAATTGGCCTGAACCCAGATCGCCTCGTCCGGCACCAGCGCCAGCAGGTGACTGCCGACCTGGGTGTATTGCCCGGCGCGGGCGCTGCGCTGGCCGACCAGCCCGGAGACCGGGGCGTGGATTTCGGTGCGCCTGAGGTTCAGTTCGGCCTGGGCGAGATCGGCGCGGGCGCTGGCGATCTGTGCGTCGAGGCGCTTGAGGTCGGCGTTCAGGGCTTCCACCTGCTGGCGTTGCCCGGCGAGGTCCGCCTGCGCCTTGGCCATCTGCGAGCGTGCCACGCGGCTGTCGGCGGACAGCGTGGTGACGCGCTCCTCGGAGACGTAGCCGGGTTTGCGCAGGGCCTGCGCGCGCGACAGGTCGACCTGCGTCCGCCCGAGCGTCGCCTGGCTGGCGGCGACGTCCGCCTCGCTGGCGGCGATCAGGCTGGCCTGCTGGGTCAGCCGGCTCTGCGCTTGCGCACGTTCGGCCTCGCGCGTGGCGAGCGTGGCGCGGGCGCGCTCCAGGGCGAGCTGGAAGTCGTCCGGCTCCAGGCGAATCAGCAGATCGCCCTTGTTCACCTGCTGGTTGTCGTCGACCAGCACTTCCACTACCCGCGCGCTCACCTGGCTGGAAATACGGGTGATCTCGCCTTGAACGTAGGCGTTGTCGGTGTGTTCGTGGAAACGGCCGACCAGCCACCAGTGGGCTAAGAAGGCGCCGACCACGAGGGCGACGAGGAGCAGAAAAAGGAACAGGCGGCGTTTGAGTTGCGCGGGCATGGGGCGGGGCTCGAGGCGATTCTTGGAATTTGGGCAGAAGAATCTACCAGTGTTCCCGAATGGCATATAGCCGCTACACTTCCGAAATTTGTTGCGTATAGGGAACAATAATGGGTCTTGATGATGCGCTGATTTTTACCCGGGTCGTCGAATACCACAGCTTCACCCAGGCCGCGCAGAGCCTGGGCATGCAGAAATCCACCGTCAGCCGGCGCATCGCGCTGCTCGAGGAACGCCTCGGCGTGCGCCTGCTCAACCGCACCACCCGCAAGCTGAGGCTGACCGAAGTCGGGCAGGCCTACTACGAGCGCTGCCGGCAGATCATGCTGGACTTCGCCGAGGCCGAGCAGGCGGTCACCCAGTTGCAGAAAGACCCGTCCGGCCTGCTGAGGATCACCGCGCCGATCGAGTTCGGCCAGCTGTTCCTCGGGCGCCTGCTCGGCGCCTTCATGCGCGACAACCCGCAGATCATCGCCGAGGTCGAGCTCACCTCGCGCCAGGTCGATCCGGTGGAGGAGGGCGTCGACATCGTCATCCACATCGGCCAGCCGCAGGATTCCAGCCTGGTCGCGCGGATGCTCTGCGAGAACCCCCGGCGCCTGTGTGCCAGCCCGCTCTATCTCGAACTCAACGGTACGCCACGGAACGAGGCGGACCTCGCTGCCCACCGGGCGATCCTGATGCCGCACGACTCCCCGCGCTACTGGCCGATACTCGGGCAGAACATTCCCTGCCATCGGGTGCTTTCCTCGAACAACATCAGCTTCGGTCGCGAGGCGGCCCTGGCCGGTGCCGGCATCGCGGCGCTGCCGATGATGATGTGCGAGGAGGAGGTCCGCTCCGGGCAACTCATCGAGCTGCTGCCGGATGCACGCCTGCCGATGGGCGAGCTTTACGCACTGTATCCGTCGCGGCGCTTCCAGGCGATGAAGGTCAAGGCCTTCCTCGATTTCCTGATGACCCACCTGCCGGTCGAGAACGGTCGCTTGCTGGAGCCATCCGCCGCCCGCCTGTTAACATCGCGGCTTTGATCGACCCTCCGTTCCGCCCCCCGTTTCGAGAGACGCCATGACCACCGTCCGTACCCGCATCGCGCCGTCGCCCACTGGCGATCCGCACGTCGGCACCGCTTACATCGCCCTGTTCAACCTGTGCTTCGCGCGCCAGCACGGCGGCCAGTTCATCCTGCGCATCGAGGACACCGACCAGGTCCGCTCGACCCGCGAATCCGAACAGCAGATCTACGACGCCCTGCGCTGGCTCGGCATCGAGTGGGACGAGGGTCCGGACGTCGGCGGCCCGCACGGCCCCTACCGGCAGAGCGAGCGCGGCGAGATCTACCGCAAGTACGCGCTGGAGCTGGTCGAGAAGGGCCATGCCTTCTACTGCTTCTGCACCCCGGAAGAACTCGACCAGATGCGCGCCGAGCAGATCGCGCGCGGTGAGACGCCGCGTTACGACGGTCGCGGCCTGCTGCTCTCCGAGGAGGAAGTGCAGCGTCGCCTGGCCGCCGGCGAGCCCCACGTGATCCGCATGAAGGTGCCCAGCGAAGGCATCTGCGTGGTGCCGGACATGCTGCGCGGCAACGTCGAGATTCCATGGGACCGCATGGACATGCAGGTGCTGATGAAGACCGATGGCCTGCCGACTTACTTCCTCGCCAACGTCGTCGACGACCACCTGATGAACATCACCCACGTGCTGCGTGGCGAAGAGTGGCTGCCGTCGGCGCCCAAGCTGATCAAGCTGTACGAATACTTCGGCTGGGAGCAGCCGGCGCTGTGCTACATGCCGCTGCTGCGCAATCCGGACAAGAGCAAGCTGTCCAAGCGCAAGAACCCGACCTCGGTCACCTTCTACGAGCGCATGGGCTTCCTTCCCGAGGCGATGCTCAACTACCTCGGGCGCATGGGCTGGTCGATGCCCGACGAGCGCGAGAAATTCTCCCTCGCGGAGATGATCGAGCATTTCGACGTCAACCGCGTATCGCTCGGTGGGCCGATCTTCGATCTGGAGAAGCTCTCCTGGCTCAACGGCCAGTGGCTGCGCGAACTGCCGGTGGAGCGTTTCGCCGCCGAAGTGCAGAAGTGGGCGCTGAATCCCGACTACCTGATGAAGATCGCTCCGCACGTTCAGGGCCGGGTGGAAACCCTGAGCCAGATCGCGCCGCTGGCCGGGTTCTTCTTCTCCGGCGGGCTGAACCTGGACGCGAGCCTGTTCGAGCACAAGAAGCTGTCCGCCGACCAGGTGCGCCAGGTCATGCAGCTGGTGCTGTGGAAGCTCGAAGCGCTGCGTCAGTGGGAGAAGGAGCGCATCACCGGCTGCATCCAGGCGGTGGCCGAGTCGCTGCAGCTCAAGCTGCGCGATCTGATGCCGCTGATGTTCCCGGCGATCACCGGCCAGGCCAGTTCGGTGTCGGTGCTCGATGCCATGGAGATCCTCGGCCCGGACCTGACCCGCTTCCGCTTGCGCCAGGCGCTGGAGCTGCTGGGCGGGGTGTCGAAGAAAGAGACCAAGGAATGGGAGAAGCTGCTCGCGGCGATCGCCTGACGGGCGTGGATGTCGCAGTCGCCTTTCTGCCACCTTCGCTTTTAAGTAATTGTTCTTGTGGCGGAAAATTTTCAAAGCCGGCAAAAATACTGTTGACAGCCCCAAGGTCCCCACCTACTATGCGCCCCGTCCTCGAGACGGGGCTATAGCTCAGCTGGGAGAGCGCTTGCATGGCATGCAAGAGGTCGACGGTTCGATCCCGTCTAGCTCCACCAATTTGCCACGGTCAGTTCACGAGCTGGCTGATGTTGTAGAAGGGTTTGCGTCCCCTTCGTCTAGTGGCCTAGGACACCGCCCTTTCACGGCGGTAACAGGGGTTCGAGTCCCCTAGGGGACGCCATTATTCCAGCAGCGACGTTTTGGCGCCGCGAGTCGAGAGACGATAAATCCGGGGCTATAGCTCAGCTGGGAGAGCGCTTGCATGGCATGCAAGAGGTCGACGGTTCGATCCCGTCTAGCTCCACCAATTCACGGACAAGGCCAGCCAGGTGCTGGCCTTGTTTTTCGAAGGTTTCGTCCCCTTCGTCTAGTGGCCTAGGACACCGCCCTTTCACGGCGGTAACAGGGGTTCGAGTCCCCTAGGGGACGCCATTTTTTTTACCCGTGTCTTACGGGATGTTAAGGGTCACCCCTCATTGGGTGGCCCTTTTGTTTTTCTGTCGCCGGATTTTCGTTCGACGCATCGCAACCGCTAGACTCGCTGTCTTTGCCAACCGGGAGTCGAACCGTGAACTGGGATTTCCCCGAGCCTTTCCTGATCGATTTGCAGGTCGCCGCCGAAGACATCGACGGCCTCGGCCACGCCAACAATGCGGTTTACGTCAGCTGGCTGGAGCGCTGCGCCTGGCGCCATTCGCAGAGCCTCGGACTTGACCTGGCCGAATACCGTCGGCTCGACCGGGCGATGGCCGTGGTGCGGCACGAGATCGATTACCTGGCCGCCGCCTACGAGGGCGACGAGCTGCGCATGGCGACCTGGATCGTCGAATCCGATCAGCGCCTGCGCATGAACCGGCACTTCCAGTTGATACGGGGCAGCGATGCCAGCGTACTGCTGCGCGCGCAGACCACCTTCGTCTGCATCGAACTGTCCACCGGCCGCCCCAAGCGAATGCCTGCAGAGTTCGTCGAGGGTTACGGGCGCGCGCTGCTTCCGGTCGCCGCCAGAGGCTGATTCACTCGATCTGCGGCGAGAGGAAGAATCCGGACGCGTTCTGCATCACCTTGTAGCCGCGGGTCTCGCCCGGCTGCAGAAGCACCGACTGGACGCTGACCTGGGCCTGGTCCGGCTTGCACAGCGCCGAGCCGGCCTGCGCGACGCTCAGGGCGATATCGCCGGCCGCCACTTCCAGCACCACCTGTTCGCCCGGCGGTATCTGCGCCGCCATCTGGTTTTGAACGTACAGGTCCACCGTGCAGGCATTCAGTCCTTCCTCGTCGCGACTGACGATCAGCCGCGCCGGCGAATCGGGCGCCGGGTTTTCCGCTGGCGGCGCCATCGCGCCGTTCCCCATCGCGGGTGGCGGGCTGGCCGTGGCCAGTCCGCAGGAAACCGCGAACAGCGCGGCAAGCAGGCTTCGTTGCAGGTTCATCGTCGATTCTCCATGTCCTGTCTACACAGACAGCCGGCGCCGGCGATAGCTCCCGGCCCCTGTGCCCGCCCGGTCGCGGCACGTAAACTACGCGACTTTTTCCGCGAGACCGCCGTTATGCAGATCGCCCTGGCGCCCATGGAGGGGCTGGTCGATGAAATTCTCCGCGATGTGCTGACCGGCGTCGGCGGCGTCGACTGGTGCGTCACCGAGTTCATCCGCGTCAGCGACCGGCTGTTGCCCGCCTCGCACTTCCACAAGCTGGCGCCGGAACTGCGCGACGGTTCGCGCACGCCGTCCGGTACGCCGATGCGGGTGCAACTGCTCGGCTCCGATCCCGCCTGCCTGGCCGACAACGCGGCCTTCGCCTGTGGCCTGGGCGCGCCGGTGATCGACCTCAACTTCGGCTGCCCGGCGAAGACCGTGAACAAGTCGCGCGGCGGTGCGGTGTTGCTCAGGGAGCCCGAGCTGCTTCACGCGATCGTCACCGAGGTTCGCCGCGGCGTGCCGGCGGCGATTCCGGTCACGGCAAAGATGCGCCTGGGTTTCGACAGCCCCGATGTTGCGCTGGATTGCGCGCGGGCGCTGGCCGACGCTGGCGCCGCGCAGATCGTGGTCCATGCGCGAACCAAGGTGCAGGGCTACAAGCCGCCGGCGCACTGGGAATGGGTGGCGCGCGTGCAGGAGGTGGTACCGGTCCCGGTGTACGCCAATGGCGATATCTGGACGCTGGAGGACTGGCGGCGCTGCCGCGAGATCAGCGGCGCGCGCGACATCATGCTCGGTCGCGGACTGGTTTCCCGCCCGGATCTCGCCCGGCAGATCGCCACGGCGAAGGCCGGGCGGGCGGTCGAGCCGATGACCTGGAGCGAGCTGTTGCCGCTGCTGCGCGCGTTCTGGCTGCAGGCGCGACGCAAGCTGTCGCCGCGTTATGCGCCGGGACGCCTCAAGCAATGGCTGGCCATGCTGATGCGCAGCTATCCCGAGGCGGTGGCGCTGTTCGGCGCGATCCGCCGGGAGAGCGACTGCGGCCTGATCGACCGCTTGCTCGGCGTGGACCCGATGGCGCTGCCGGCAATGCGAATCGCCTGAGTTCCCTCAGCTCAGCGGCCGCCCAGATCCAGCAACGCGCCGGGTACTGCGCCTGTTTTCGACCTGAAGATTTCCTGACGAACGGTATTTTTCGCCGGGCTTGAAATCGTTTCGGGCGTCCTCATCTTGGTTCTCGCGGGGATGCCGAAGACGGGTTTCCGCCACTTACCACTTGCTGATTATTCAGGAGATTAGACATGAGTACTGCTCTTTCCATGGCTCCACTGTTCCGCCAATCCATCGGTTTCGATCGTTTCAACGATCTCTTCGAGTCGGCCCTGCGCAATGACGCCGGCAGCTCGTACCCACCCTACAACGTCGAGAAGCACGCCGACGACCAGTACCGCATCGTCATCGCTGCGGCCGGTTTCCAGGAGTCCGATCTCGAGTTGCAGGTCGAGCGCGGCGTACTGACCGTCAGCGGCGGCAAGCGCGAGCGCAGCGAGGAAAACGTCACCTTCCTGCACCAGGGCATCGCCCAGCGTGGCTTCAAGCTGTCGTTCCGCCTCGCCGACCACATCGAAGTTAAATCGGCCGGGCTGGCCAACGGGCTGCTCAGCATCGAGCTGCTGCGCGTCGTACCGGAAGAAGCGAAGGCCAAGCGCATTCCGATCGCCAGCGAGCGTCCGGCGCTGAACAGCTGAGTCATCGTCAAAGACGAAAAGGGGCGCCGCGGCGCCCCTTTTTCTTGCCCGCGGTTTTCCGTTCGGGATCAGTCGGCTGGTGCCGCACTTTTCAGCAACTCGCGGAACCGCTCCAGCGGCAGCGGCTTGCTGAACAGGTAGCCCTGATAGAGGTGGCAGCCCTGGCGCTGGAGAAGCGCGAGCTGGTCCTTCTGCTCGACGCCCTCGGCGAGGATCTCCAGGCCCAGTGCGCGCGCCATGGCGATGATGGCGCGGACGATTTCCGCATCGCTGGGGTTGTTCACCGCGTCGCGGACGAACGACTGGTCGATCTTCAGCATGTCCACCGGTAGCTGCTTGAGGTAGGTCAGCGACGAGTAGCCGGTGCCGAAATCGTCCATCGCGAAGGTCAGGCCCAGGCGCTTGAGACGCAGCATCTTGCCGATGGTCTCCTCGAGGTTCTGGATCACGATGCTTTCGGTGATCTCAAGCTTCAGCAGGGTTTCCGGCAGTTGGCTCTGTTCCAGGCAGCGTTCGACACGGGCAACGAAGTCACTGTGGCCGAACTGGCGCGGACTGATGTTGATGCACAGGCTGAAGTGCTGCGCATCGATCAGCCCGTCGCGCAGCAACTCGGCGCAGACCTCGCAGGCGCGCTGCAGCACCCAGCCGCCGACTTCGTAGATCAGCCCGCTTTCCTCCAGGATCTGGATGAACTGCCCCGGTGGGCGTGGCCCCAGCGTCGGATGCTCCCAGCGCAACAGCGCCTCGGCACCGACGATGCGGCCGCTGCGGGCGTCCACCTGCGGCTGGAAGTGCAGGTCGAATTCGTTGCGTGCCTGTGCCAGGCGCAGGTCGTTTTCCAGGCGCAGACGTTCGCTGGCGGCTTCCTGCATGCTGCTGCGGAACAGCTGGATGGCGTTGCGCCCCTGCTCCTTGGCCTTGTACAGGGCAATGTCGGCGCGCTTGAGCAGGTCCGCCGGGGTGCTGCCATGATCGGGAATCAGCGCGATGCCGATGCTCGGCGTGACCTGCAGGCGCTGGCCGTCGAGCAACATGGGTTCGGCGAGCAGCCGGCGCAATTTGTCGGCGATCTGCCGGACCCGGCGGGTGACTTCACCGCGTTCGCCCTCCAGCCCGGACAGCAGCACGACGAACTCGTCGCCGCCCAGGCGGGCGACGGTGTCCTCCTGGCGCGTGCTGGCTTCCAGGCGTGCGGTGATCATCTTCAGCACGGCGTCGCCGACCGGGTGGCCGAGGGAGTCGTTGATGTGCTTGAAGTGGTCGAGGTCGACGAACATCAGCGCGCCGCGCATGCCGTGGCGGCGGAGCAGGGCGATCTGCTGCTTGAGACGGTCCATCAGCAGCGCGCGGTTCGGCAGGTTGGTCAGCGAGTCGTGATAGGCCAGGTGCTGCACCTGGGCCTGCGCGGCCTTCAACTGGCTGATGTCGCGCGCCGTGAGCAGCAGGCAGTGCACGCCGTTCAGCTCGATGGGCTCCACCGACACCTCGAAGGTGAGGATCTCGCCGTTGTGGTGCAGGCCGCGCAGCTCCTGGTGCTTGACCCGGCCATCGCGCTTCAGCGTCTCGATCATCGCCTCGCGCTCGGCGGGGTCGGCCCAGATGTCGAGCTCGAACACGCTCTTGCCGATGACCTCATCGGCGCGGTAGCCGGTGAGCCGGGTGAAGCCCTCGTTGACCTCGATGTAGCGGCCGCTGTCGCGCTCGCTGATGGTGATGGCGTCCGGGCTGGAGTGGAACGCCTTGGCGAACTTCTCCTCGCTGGCCTGCAGCGCGGCTTCGGCACGCTTGCGTTTGGTGATGTCGCGGAAGGTGGTGGTGATGCACAGCGCGCCGTCCACATGGATGAAGCGGCTGGAGATCACGCAGGTCAGCTCCTGGCCGGCGCGCGTGCGGAAATGCGCTTCGATGTTGGTCAGCTCGCGTTCGGTTTGAATGCGCTCGTAGAGCCGCTGGCGCTGTTCCGGGTCGGCCCAGAAATTCAGCTGCTCGGCGCTCTTGCCGGCCGCGTCCTCGGGCTTCCAGCCGAACGTGGCGGTGAAGCTGGGGTTGATTTCGATGAAGGTGCCCGGGTCCACGCAGGTCACGCAGATCGGATCGGGGCTCGCCTCGAACAGGGTGGCGAATTTCTCCTCCGAGGCCGCCAGGCGCTGTTCGCGCTCCACCCGGTCGGTGATGTCGACCAGGATGCCGGCCATGCGCAGCGGCTTGCCACGCTCGTCGCGGTAGAGCTTGGCGGTGTTTTCCAGGTAGCGCAGGCGCCCGTCGGCAAGGCGCGTGCGGTAGATGTTCTGGTACTCGGTGCGGCGGCTGGCGAGCAGCGCCCGATAGGTCTTGCGGATCTTGATCCGGTCGTCCAGATAGACGCTGCCGAAGAAGTCCTGGAAGTTGCCCTGGTAGGGCTGCTCGGCGAGCCCGTGAAGCGCCGACGAGCGCGCGGAGCCGTACAGCGCGTCGCTGGGAATGTGCCAGTTCCAGGTGCCCAGGGAGGCGGATTCCAGCGCCAGTTGCAGGCGTTCCTGGCTGACTTTCAGCGCCTGCTCCTGTTCGCGCTGGCGGGTAATGTCGCGCACCGTCAGCACCAGGCAGCGCTGGCCTTCGAGTTCCACCTCGCCGCCGTACAGCAGGTTGATGCTGCGCCGGCCATCGCGATGGTAGAGGTGTGCCTCGAGGTCGCGGAAATGGCCTTGCTTCAGGGCTTCGAGCATGCGCTGGCGTTCACTGAGGTCGCTCCAGATGCCCAGGTCCATCGAGGTGCGGCCGAGGGCTTCGGCCTTGCTCCAGCCGAACTGGCGCTCGAAGCCCGGATTGATCTCGAGGAAGCGCCCGCTGAGCAGTTCGGTGATCACCACCGCATCGGGGCTGCTGAGGAAGGCGTTGGCGAACTTGTTCTCGCTGGCGCGCAGCGCGGATTCGGCGCGCTTGCGCTCGCTGGTGTCGAGGAAGGTACAGAGCAGGAAGGGCTCGTCGTGGATTTCCAGGTGCTTGCAGGACAACGTGCCGTCGAGCACGCGGCCGTCCTGGGTGCGCAGCTGGACCTCCTGGATCACCGGGTCCGAGGTCAGCGAAACGCTGCGGATGATGAAGTCGCGTTGCGCCAGGTTGACCCACAGTCCGATGTCCTGGGTGGTGCGGTTCTGCGTCTGTGCGCGGCTCCAGCCGAACAGGGTCTTGAACTGGTGGTTGGTTTCGATCAGCAGCCCGTCGGGGTACTTCACCAGGAAGATCGCGTCCGGGCTCATCTCGAACAGGCTGGAGAAGCGGTGCTCTGAACTGATCAGCGCTTCCTCGCGCGCCCGTTGCTCGTCGATGCCGCGGCATACGCCGAGCAGAAGGCGGCTGCCGTCTGCGCGCTGGCGCAGGCTGCCACCGAGTTCCAGCCAGTACAGGCCGCCGTCGGCGCGGTGCATCCGGTGGCGATAGGTCTGCGCGCTGCCGTCGGCGAGTGCCTGGAAGATCGCCAGGACCTCGCCCTGTTCCTCCTCCGGCACCTGGCTCAGGTAATCGACGGCGCCCGCCCGGCCGCTGCCATCGAGGCCAAACAGCCTGAGCGCGCCCGGCGAGGCATGGAGTTCGCCGCTGTCGACGGACCAGTACCAGACGCCGAGGTGGGCACCGTCCAGCGCCGCCAGCAGCAGGGGTGCGTCGTGCCAGATATCGTCGAAGCCAGGCGAGTCTTGCGGAACGATGCGGGGATTGGGGAAGCGGCGCTTGTCGGCCATCGCGATTCTTCTTGGGCTGGCGGCCACGCGACAGGGTCGTGCAGCGGCAGAATGCCATTATGTGGCTACGTTAGCGTCCGTCCCGACGCCAGCGCAACCATCGGCGCTGCTGTCGAGCAGGGCCATGAAGGCTTTTGCCGCATTCGACAGCGTTCGCTCGGTGTGCAGGATATAGCCCAGCTGGCGATTGAGCTGGATACCGCCCAGCGGCAGGCGCGCCACCTGCTCGTCGAGCATGGTGCGCGGCAGCACGCTCCAGGCCAGTCCGATGGACACCATCATCTTGATCGTCTCCAGGTAGTTGGTGCTCATGGCGATGTTCGGCGTGAGCCCCTGGCCCTCGAACAGCCGCTGCACGATGTGATGAGTGAAGGTGTTGCCGCCGGGAAACACCGCCGGGTGCTGGGCGACGTCCTCCAGACTGATCCGCTGCTTCAAGGCCAGCGGGTGCTCGGGCGCGGCGACGAAATCCAGCGGGTCGCTCCATACCGGCACCGCTTTCACCGGCGCCGCCGTGGCTGGCGCCAGGGTGATCACCGCCAGCTCGGCGCGGCCATGGAGGATTTCCTCATAGGCCACTTCCGAATCGAGGAACTGGATGTCCAGCGCCACCTGCGGATGGGCGCGGGTGAAGGCGCGCAGCAGCGGCGGCAGGCGATGCAGACCGATGTGATGGCTGGTGGCGAGGGTCAGCCGACCGCTGACGTCGCCGCTCAGGTTGGTCAGCGCGCGGCGCGTATCGTCGAGCACGTTGAGGATGCGATAGGCGCGCGGCAGCAGGGCGCGACCAGCTTCGGTGAGGCTGACTTCGCGGCCCAGTCGGTCGAACAGGCGCACCTTGAGCTGCTGCTCGAGGGCGGCGATGCGCTTGCTCACCGCCGGTTGGGTCAGGTGCAGGCGTTCACCGGCTATCGAAAAACTGCCGGTTTCGGCCACGGCGATGAAGGCGTTGAGGTTGGCGAGGTCCACGGCAGATCCCTTGAGCGCGCGCTTTGCTGCTTTCCTTGGCGTTATAGCTCAAGTCATTCCCTGCGGGAATGCGCCTGATGAAAAAGATGAATTGGAGTTATCCCGGCGCCCCCTTTAGCATTCGCCCCTACAAGCCAGGTGGGTTTTCATGCAGCGCCACCCCGGCATAGAAAAGATCCTGATGAGGAACAACCGAAATGGCCGGCAAGACGCTCTACGACAAGCTCTGGGAAGCCCATGAAGTGAAGCGGCGCGACGATGGGTCGTCGCTGATCTACATCGACCGCCACATCCTTCACGAGGTGACCTCGCCGCAGGCGTTCGAAGGCCTGCGCCTGGCCGGTCGCAAACCCTGGCGCATCGACGCCAACATCGCCACGCCCGACCACAACGTGCCGACTACCCGTACCGAGCGGCAGGGTGGCCTCGCGGCGATCTCCGACGAAGTCTCGCGCATCCAGGTGATGACCCTGGACGAGAACTGCGACGACTTCGGCATCCTCGAATTCAAGATGAACGACGTGCGCCAGGGCATCGTCCACGTGATCGGCCCGGAGCAGGGCGCGACCCTGCCGGGCATGACCGTGGTCTGCGGTGACTCGCACACCTCGACCCATGGCGCGTTCGGCGCGCTGGCACACGGCATCGGCACCTCGGAAGTCGAGCACGTGCTCGCCACCCAGTGCCTGATCGCCAAGAAGATGAAGAACATGCAGGTGCGCGTCGAAGGCAAGTTGCCCTTCGGCGTGACCGCCAAGGACATCGTCCTCGCGGTGATCGGCAAGATCGGCACCGCCGGCGGCAACGGCCATGCGCTGGAATTCGCCGGCAGCGCGATTCGCGATCTGTCGATGGAAGGCCGCATGACCCTCTGCAACATGTCCATCGAGGCCGGTGCCCGCGTTGGCATGGTCGCCGCGGACCAGAAGACCATCGACTACGTGAAGGGCCGCCCGTATTCGCCCAAGGGCGAGGACTGGGACAAGGCCGTGGCGGCCTGGGCCGACCTGGTGTCGGACGACGACGCGCATTTCGACACCGTGGTCGAGCTGCGTGCCGAAGACATCAAGCCGCAGGTCAGCTGGGGCACTTCGCCGGAGATGGTCCTCGCCGTCGACCAGAGCGTGCCGGACCCGGCGCGCGAGGCCGATCCGGTCAAGCGCGATTCGATCGAGCGCGCACTCAAGTACATGGGCCTGGCCGCCAACCAGGCGATCACCGATATCAAGCTGGACCGTGTCTTCATCGGTTCCTGCACCAACTCGCGGATCGAAGACCTGCGCGCCGCCGCCGAAGTGGCCAAGGGCCGCAAGGTCGCGGCCAACGTGATCCAGGCGATGGTGGTGCCGGGTTCCGGGCTGGTCAAACAGCAGGCCGAGGAGGAGGGGCTGGACAAGATCTTCCTCGACGCCGGTTTCGAATGGCGTGAGCCCGGCTGCTCGATGTGCCTGGCGATGAACCCGGACAAGCTCGGCAGCGGCGAACACTGCGCTTCCACCTCCAACCGCAACTTCGAAGGCCGCCAGGGCGCGGGTGGGCGCACCCACCTGGTCAGCCCGGCGATGGCCGCCGCCGCCGCGGTGACCGGCCACTTCATCGACGTTCGCGAATTGATCCAGGCCTGAGGAAGCAGACATGAAAGCCTTTACCCAGCACACCGGTCTCGTCGCGCCGCTCGACCGCGCCAACGTCGATACCGATCAGATCATCCCCAAGCAGTTTCTCAAGTCGATCAAGCGCACCGGCTTCGGTCCGAACCTGTTCGACGAGTGGCGCTACCTCGATGTCGGCCAGCCGAACCAGGACAACAGCAAGCGCCCGATCAACAAGGATTTCGTGCTGAACTTCCCGCGCTACCAGGGCGCCAGCGTGCTTCTCGCCCGGGAGAACTTCGGCTGCGGTTCCTCCCGCGAGCACGCGCCCTGGGCGCTGGACGAGTACGGCTTCCGCAGCGTGATCGCGCCGAGCTACGCCGACATCTTCTTCAACAACAGCTTCAAGAACGGCCTGCTGCCGATCATCCTGAAGGACGAGGAAGTCGACGAACTGTTCGAGCAGGTCGAGGCCAACGAGGGCTACCAGCTGACCGTCGACCTCGCCGCGCAAACGGTGACCCGCCCGGACGGCAAGAGCTATTCGTTCGAGGTCGACGCCTTCCGCAAGCATTGCCTGCTCAACGGGCTCGACGACATCGGCCTGACCCTGCAGGACGCCGATGCCATCAAGCAATTCGAGGCCGGTCACCAGCAGCGCCAGCCCTGGCTGTTCGGCGCCATCAAGTAAGCGGCGCGCCGTAGGGTGCGCCATGCGCACCTTGCCCTCTACGCGGAGTCACGACGTGAACCAGAAAGCCCATTCCCAGGTGGTGCAGGCGCAGTTCGGCGAACAGGCCAACGCCTACCTGAACAGCGCCGTGCATGCGCAGGGCAGCGAATTCGCCGCCCTCCAGGCCGCGGTCGCCGGTCGCGCCGATGCGCGTCTGCTCGATCTCGGCTGTGGCGCCGGCCACGTGGCGTTCCATGTCGCACCGGCGGTGGCCGAAGTGGTCGCCTACGACCTGTCGCAGGACATGCTCGACGTGGTGGCCAAAGCCGCCCGCGAGCGCGGCCTGGGCAACATCCGCACCGAATGCGGCGCGGCCGAGCACCTGCCGTTCGCCGATGCCCGCTTCGATTTCGTCTTCAGCCGCTACTCCGCGCATCACTGGAGCGATCTCGGCCAGGCCCTGCGCGAAGTGCGCCGGGTGCTCAAGCCGGGCGGCGTGGCCGCCTTCGTCGATGTCGCGGCGCCCGGCCTGCCGTTGTTGGATACGCATCTGCAAACGGTGGAAGTGCTGCGCGACAGCAGCCATGTACGCGATTATTCGCCCTCCGAGTGGACCCGCCAGCTCGGCGAGGCCGGTCTGGTGGTGACCGCGTGCAGCCGCCAGCGCCTGCGCCTGGAGTACAGCTCCTGGGTCGAGCGCATGCGCACGCCGGACGTGTTCCGCGCGGCGATCCGGGCGATGCAGCAGGCGGTGGGCGACGAGGTTCGCGAGTATTTCGAGATTGCCGACGACGGCTCCTTCAGCACCGACGTGCTGCTGATCTGGGCCGAACGTTGATTTTTTACCGGTGCCAGGCGGCACCCAACGAGAGAAAAGCATGAGCAAGCAGATTCTGGTTCTCCCTGGCGACGGCATCGGTCCGGAAATCATGGCCGAGGCGGTCAAGGTGCTGAACCTGGCCAACGAGAAGTACAGCCTGGGCTTCGAACTGATCGAAGACGTGATCGGCGGCGCCGCCATCGACAAGCATGGCGTGCCGCTGGCCGACGAGACCCTGGCGCGCGCCCGTGCGGCCGATGCGGTGCTGCTGGGCGCGGTCGGCGGGCCGAAGTGGGACAAGATCGAGCGCGACATCCGTCCCGAGCGCGGCCTGCTGAAGATCCGTTCGCAACTGGGCCTGTTCGCCAACCTGCGCCCGGCGATCCTCTATCCGCAACTGGCCGACGCCTCGTCGCTGAAACCCGAAGTGGTCTCCGGCCTGGACATCCTGATCGTTCGCGAACTCACCGGCGGCATCTACTTCGGCGCCCCGCGTGGCACCGAGACCCTGGAGAACGGCGAGCGCAAGGCCTTCGACACGCTGCCCTACAGCGAGAGCGAAATCCGCCGCATCGCGCGCGTCGGCTTCGACATGGCGCGCGTGCGCGGCAACAAGCTGTGCTCGGTGGACAAGGCCAACGTGCTCGCCTCCAGCCAACTGTGGCGCGAAGTGGTCGAGGAAGTGGCCAAGGATTACCCGCAGGTCGAGCTGTCGCACATGTACGTCGACAACGCCGCCATGCAACTGGTCCGCGCGCCCAAGCAGTTCGACGTGATCGTCACCGACAACATGTTCGGCGACATCCTCTCCGACGAAGCCTCGATGCTCACCGGCTCCATCGGCATGCTGCCGTCGGCCTCGCTGGACGCCAGCAACAAGGGCATGTACGAGCCGTGCCACGGTTCCGCGCCGGACATCGCCGGGCAGGGCATCGCCAACCCGCTGGCGACCATCCTCTCGGTATCCATGATGCTGCGCTACAGCTTCAACCAGACCCAGGCGGCCGACGCCATCGAGCAGGCGGTCAGCAAGGTGCTCGACCAGGGCCTGCGCACCGGCGACATCCATTGCGCCGGAATGCGCAAGGTCGGCACCGCCGAGATGGGCGATGCGGTGGTCGCGGCACTGCGTGCACTCTGAGGTTCCAGGCGTTAATCTCTTCGGCCCGCCGCGATTCGGCGGGTGATTTCGACAATACAAGGTACGGTTGCGATGAAACGTGTAGGTTTGATCGGATGGCGCGGCATGGTCGGTTCCGTGCTCATGCAGCGGATGCTGGAAGAGCGGGACTTCGACCTGATCGAACCGGTGTTCTTCACCACCTCCAACGTCGGTGGCCAGGGTCCTGACGTGGGCAAGGACGTCGCTCCGTTGAAGGACGCCTACAGCATCGACGAGCTCAAAGGTCTGGACGTGATCCTCACCTGCCAGGGCGGCGACTACACCAGCGAAGTCTTCCCCAAGCTGCGCGAAGCCGGCTGGCAGGGCTACTGGATCGATGCCGCCTCCAGTCTGCGCATGGACGACGACGCGGTGATCGTGCTCGACCCGGTCAACCGCAAGGTGATCGACCAGAAGCTCGACGGCGGCGTGAAGAACTACATCGGCGGCAACTGCACCGTCAGCCTGATGCTGATGGGCCTCGGCGGCCTGTTCGAGGCCGGGCTGGTCGAGTGGATGAGCGCCATGACCTACCAGGCGGCTTCCGGCGCCGGCGCGCAGAACATGCGCGAGCTGATCAAGCAGATGGGCGCCATCGAAGCTTCCGTGGCCGACGAACTGGCCAACCCGGCCAGCGCCATCCTCGACATCGACCGCAAGGTCGCCGAGATGCAGCGCAGCGAAGCCTTCCCGACGGAAAACTTCGGCGTGCCGCTGGCCGGCAGCCTGATCCCGTGGATCGACAAGGAACTGCCTAACGGTCAGAGCCGCGAAGAGTGGAAGGGCCAGGCTGAAACCAACAAGATTCTCGGGCGGTTCAAGAACCCGATTCCGGTGGACGGCATCTGCGTGCGCATCGGCGCAATGCGTTGCCACAGCCAGGCGCTGACCATCAAGCTGAACAAGGACGTGCCGCTGTCCGATATCGAAGGGCTGATCAGCCAGCACAACCCGTGGGTCAAGCTGGTGCCGAACCAGCGCGAGATCAGCATGCGCGAGCTGACTCCTACCGCCGTCACCGGCACCCTCAGCGTTCCTGTGGGTCGCCTGCGCAAGCTGAACATGGGCTCGCATTACCTGGGCGCCTTCACCGTGGGCGACCAGTTGCTCTGGGGCGCGGCCGAGCCGCTGCGGCGCATGCTGCGGATTCTCCTCGAACGCTGATGGCGATGCCCTCCGGGAGCGGAATTCTCCGCTCCCGACCCGCGCACCCGCTGCGAACGGCAGCGGGCCGCGTGCTTTCCCCCTCCGGTTTTCCTCTATAAAGTGCCTCTCCATTCGCAAGAGGCCGCTTCCGTCATGAGCCAAACCATCGACATCGCCGTAGTCGGCGCCAGCGACGAGGTCGGCAAGACCCTGGTCGAACTGTTCGGCGAGCGCGACTTCCCGGTCGGCAACCTGTTCCTTCTCGGCGACGCCGACAGCGCCGGCGAATCACTGCCGTTCAGGGGCAAGAACCTGCGTGTGCGCGACGTCGCCGATTTCGATTTCTCCCAGGTCAGCCTGGTGTTCTTCGTCGCCGGCGCGGCGCTGACCCGTTCCTACGCGCCGCGGGCGGAAGCGGCCGGGTGCTCGCTGCTCGACGTGACCGGCGCCCTGGATGCGCAACGCGCGCCGAGCGCGGTGCCCGAGGCCAATGGGCTGGCGATCGAGGCGCTGAACCTGCCCATGCAACTGAGCAGCCCGTCGCCGGTAGCGGTCGCGCTGGCGGTGGTACTGGCGCCGTTGCGGCAACTGGTCGAATTGCAGCGGGTCACGGTCAGCGCCTGCCTGGCGGTATCGAGCCGCGGCCGCGAGGGCGTCAGCGAGCTGGCCAGGCAGACCACGGAACTGCTCAACCTGCGCCCGCTGGAGCCGCGTCTGTTCGACCGGCAGATCGCCTTCAACCTGCTGGCTCAGGTGGAAGCATGCGATGCCCAGGGCCATGGCTCGCTGGAGAAGCGTCTGGCTGGCGAACTCAGGCAGCTCCTCGACCTGCCGCGCCTGGCGGTGTCCTCGACCTTCATCCAGGCGCCGGTGTTCTTCGGCGACAGCCTCAGCGTATCTCTCGTCGCCGAAGAGCCGCTGGACCTGGCCGCGGTGCGTCAAATACTGGGCACTGCGCCGGGTGTAGAGTTGCTGGAAGACGATTATCCGACGGCCACCGGGGATGCGGTCGGTCAGGACGTGGTGTACGTAGGGCGCCTGCGTGGCGGGCTGGACGACCCGCATGAACTCAATTTGTGGATTGCTTCTGATAATGTACGAAAAGGCGCCGCGCTGAATGTGCTGCAACTGGCAGAGTTGTTGATAAAACACTATCTGTAAAAGATACTTACCTTTGAGTTTGAAGAACTATTCTAGGTTTTGTTGCTACGGGCTTGGCTGATCGCTGACGGGGACCATCGCAGGATGGAGCGGGCAGCGAGTATCTAGTTTCTCCCCGGGTTTTCGGGGGGAAGGCGAAAACAAGGGAAAACACTATGGTTCGGGTTCGCAAACTGGTGCTGGCAATCGCAGCTGCTACGTCGCTCACCTCAGGGATGACGTATGCGCTGGGCTTGGGCGAAGTCACCTTGAAATCCGCGTTGAACCAACCGTTGCAGGCGGAGATCGAGCTCCTCGACGTCAAGGGACTCGAAACCGACGAAGTCCGCCCGAAACTGGCCTCTCCCGAAGATTTCGCCAAGGCCGGCGTCGACCGCCAGTTCTTCCTCACCGACCTCAAGTTCACCCCGGCCCTGAATGCCAACGGCAAGAACGTCATCCGTGTGACCTCTTCCAAGCCGGTACGCGAGCCCTACCTCAACTTCATGGTGGAAGTGCTCTGGCCGAGCGGTCGTCTGCTGCGCGAGTACACCCTGCTGCTGGACCCGCCGCTGTATTCCCCGGAAACCGCGGCCGCCGTGGCGCCGCAACTGCCGGTCGCCAGGCCGGTCACGCGTCCGCCGGTAGCCACCGCGCCGCGCCCGGCTCCCGCTCCGGTCCCGAGCGCAGCGCCCGCGACCGCGCCACGTCCCTCGGCTCCGCCGGCATCCGCTCCACGCGTTGCCAGCAGCGAATACCGCACCACTTCCCGCGACACCCTCTGGGAAGTCGCCCAGCAGGTCCGCAGCGGCGGCACCGTCCACCAGGCGATGCTGGCGATCCAGGACCTCAACCCGGATGCCTTTCTCGACGGCAACATCAACCGGATGAAGAGCGGGCAGGTACTGCGCCTGCCCACCGACGAGCAGATCCGCAGCCGCTCGCAGAGCGAAGCGCTGGCCCAGGTCGCTGCGCAGAACGCCGCCTGGCGCTCGGGTCGCCGCGCGGCACCTGGCGCCCGGCAACTGGATGCCACACGCCGCGCCGAAGCGGGCGCCGCGCCCGCGCAGAGCGAGCGTAGCGACAACCTCCGCCTCGTGGCTCCGGAAGCCGGCAGCGCCACCAGCGGCAGCGATGCCGGTGGCGCCGGCGGCGGCAACAGCAAGGCGCTGGTGGACAAGCTGGCGGTCACGCAGGAGAGCCTCGACTCGTCGCGTCGCGAAAGCGCCGAGCTGAAGAGTCGGGTCGACGACCTGCAGAGCCAATTGGACAAGCTGCAGCGGCTGATCCAGCTCAAGGACAGCCAGTTGGCCAAACTCCAGGCCAGCGTGGCCGAGCAGGGTCAGGCTCCGGCAACGCCTGCTGCACCCGCGACCGCCTCGCCAGCCCCGGCTGTGCCGACACCAGCGCCCGCAGCACCCACCGAAAACCAGCCTGCTGGCGCCCAGCCTTCTGCACCCGCCGGGGAGCCGGATGCCACCGAGAACGCCGTGGGCGCTCCGGCCACTGCGCCGGAAGCTGCTCCCGCCGAACCTGTCGCGCCCGTGGAGCCTCAGGCCGAACAGGCTCCCGCGCCGGTCGAGCCAACACCGGAGCCTGCGCCTGCTCAACCGCTGCCCGCGGCCGACGAGCCCGACGAAGGTATCCTCAGCTCGCTGCTGGCCAACCCGACCATGCTCGCCCTCCTGGGTGGCGGGGCCTTGCTGCTGTTGCTGATCGCGCTGCTGATCCTGTCGCGGCGCAATTCCGCCAAGGAAACGGTCCAGCAGAACAACGTGATCATTGGTGGCGATGACGCCGCCAACAAGTTCGACAGCGACATGGGGCTGGGCGCCGGCAGTTTCGACGCCCTCGACGACGATCCGCAGGTCGAGCTTTCGTCCCCTGTCAGCGAGCGCGTCACGCCGCAGACCGGCGATCCGCTGGGCGAGGCGGACATCTACATCGCCTACGGTCGTTTCAACCAGGCGGCGGAGTTGCTCCAGGGCGCCATCAATGACGAGCCGCAACGTGCCGACCTGCGTCTCAAGCTGATGGAAGTGTATGCGGAGCTGGGTGATCGTGAAGGCTTCGTTCGCCAGGAAAACGAACTGCGCGAAATGGGCGGCAGCAGTTCCGATATCGACTCGCTGAAGCTCCGCTACCCGGCCATGAGCGCGCTGGCCGCCGCCGCCCTGGCTAGCGCCGCGGCCGCGGCCTCCCGCGACGACGAGCGTGACGAGTTCAATCTGGACGATCTGGCGATTCAGGAGCCGGCGCCCAGCGCGGCCCTGGATGACGATGCCTTCGATCTCGACGACCTCGATCTGGACTTCGATACCGATCCGTCCCCGGCTGCGAAGGCCGAGCCGGCAGACGACCTGGGCGATCTGTCGCTGGATGACGACCTGCAATTTGCGTCGACGTCCTCGCCAGCGGCTGAGCCGGATCTGGATTTCGATCTGGATCTGGACAAGGACGAGGGCGCTTCCAGCCCCGACCTGACCGACGAGCTTGCCGACTTCAACCTGGATCTGGACGCTCAGGAAGCCAATGAAAAGCCGCTGTCCGCTGACGACGACTTCCTCTTCAGCCTCGAAGACGAGCCTGTTGTAACTTCTGAGACGGGCACCCTCGACGAGCCGAGCTTCGAGTTGCCGCAAGAGCCGGTGGTCGATCCGCGCAGCTCGGTCGACGCGCCGCTGGCCGATTTCGATCTGTCGTTGGACGACGATGAGCCGGCTAAGGACGACTTCGCCGCACAGCTCGACCGCGTTGCGGCGCAACTCGATCAGATGAATGACGAGGCTCAGCCGCCGGTCGTTCCCGAGCCTGTTGTCGATGAGCCATTCGATGACCCGTTCGCCGATGCGCCGATGACAGCCGATACCCTGGCCGGGCCGAGCGACGAAGACGATTTCGACTTCCTCTCCGGTACCGACGAAACCGCGACCAAGCTGGACCTGGCGCGTGCTTACATCGACATGGGCGACAGCGAAGGCGCCCGCGACATCCTCGACGAAGTGCTCGCCGAAGGCGACGCTGCCCAGCAGCAGGAAGCGCGCGAGATGATTTCCCGACTGGTTTGACACATGACCGATGCAGTACCCGAAGCGGCAGCCCCAGTGGCTGCCGCTGGCTTTTTCAGAGTCGCCCTGGGCGTTGAGTACCGCGGAACCCGCTACCGCGGCTTCCAGCGTCAGCGCGCCGGTGTTCCGTCGATTCAGGAGTCCCTCGAAAAGGCCCTGTCCAAGGTCGCCGGCGGGGCCCCCGTTACCCTCAGCTGCGCGGGGCGTACCGATGCCCTGGTACATGCCAGCGGCCAGGTGGTGCACTTCGATACCTCGGTGGAGCGCTCGCTGCATTCCTGGATCATGGGTGCCAACCTGAATCTCCCCCCGGACATCAGCGTGACCTGGGCCAAGTTCATGCCGCGCGCGTTCGATGCGCGGTTCTCGGCCATGGCGCGGCGCTATCGCTATGTCATCTACAACGATCAGATTCGTCCGGCGCACATGGCCGAGGAGGTGACCTGGAATCACCGCCCGCTGGACGTCGCGCGCATGCGCGAAGCCGCGCGCAGTCTGGTCGGCACGCATGACTTCAGCGCCTTTCGCGCGCGTCAGTGCCAGGCCAAGTCGCCGATAAAGACCATCCATCACCTCGAGTTGATCGAGCACGGTCGCTTCATCGTTCTGGACATCCGCGCCAACGCCTTCCTTCATCACATGGTGCGCAACATCGCCGGCGTGCTGATGACCATCGGTGCCGGAGAGCGTCCGGTGGAATGGGCTCGGGAAGTGCTGGAAACCCGTGTGCGACGCACCGGCGGCGTGACGGCGCATCCGTTCGGTCTGTACCTGGTGCAGGTCGAGTATCCGGCCGAGTTCGAGCTCCCCCAGCGCTACCTGGGCCCGCATTTCCTCTCCGGCCTGCCGGACGTGATGGCTGACGCCTAGAGGCGCATTTGCTACCATTCGGGGCTATCTGATCCCCGAGGTCCTCGCAACTTGCCAGCCGTTCGCAGCAAAATCTGCGGTATTACCCGCATCGAAGACGCTCTCGCCGCGGTTGACGCCGGTGCCGATGCGATCGGCCTGGTGTTCTACCCGCGCAGCCCGCGTGCAGTTTCCGTTAAGCAGGCGCGGGCGATCATCGGGGCCTTGCCGCCCTTCGTGACCACCGTCGGTCTTTTCGTCGATGCCAGTCGCTGCGAACTGGGAGAGATCCTCGACGCCGTGCCGCTCGATCTTCTGCAGTTCCATGGCGATGAAAGCGCGGATGCCTGCGACGGCTATCACCGGCCGTTCATCAAGGCGCTGCGGGTCAAACCGGGCGATGACATTGCCGCGCTGGCCGCCCGCTACCCGAAGGCCAGCGGCATTCTTCTCGACACCTATGTCGCCGGCGTTCCCGGCGGTACCGGCGAATCCTTCGACTGGTCGCTGATTCCGCGGGACCTGTCCAAGCCGCTGATCCTCGCCGGTGGGCTGACGCCCGATAACGTCGCCGATGCCGTTCGGGAGGTTCGTCCGTACGCAGTGGACGTCAGTGGCGGGGTCGAGGCCAGCAAGGGCATCAAGGATGCGCAGAAGATTCGTGCGTTCATCGATGCCGTCAAAGGCGGCTCGGCGGCGTGATGCTGCGCATGGCCGAAAGGTGCGATCACGCTGTTCATGTGACGGGCTTCCCTCGTCAGCCGTCCACTAGCACTGACGCGTCGTCGACGCAGGCGCGAAGCGCCGCGGGCGCTCTACGGCGCCTGTCGACGAACTGTTTTTCGATCCGTGTGCCTGCTCGTTCGAGCGGCGGCGCGGATCAGCCCTGCCCCGTGGGTGCCTGGCACGCCGAATGCGCCGCTCGCGGTCGCGACTTTGAATCCGCCCGGCAAGCGCCCTCGTGGCGCTCGGGCCCGAAGCTTTGGAGAACGACAGCATGAGCAACTGGCTGGTAGACAAACTGATCCCTTCGATCATGCGGTCCGAGGTGAAGAAGAGTTCCGTGCCCGAAGGGCTCTGGCACAAGTGCCCGTCCTGCGAGGCGGTGCTGTACAAGCCTGAGCTGGAAAAAACCCTCGACGTCTGCCCCAAGTGCAACCACCACATGCGCATCGATGCGCGTGCGCGGCTGAACATCTTCCTCGATCCGGAGGGCCGCGAAGAGATCGGCGCCGAGCTGGAGCCGGTGGATCGCCTCAAGTTTCGTGACAGCAAGAAGTACAAGGACCGTCTGACCGCGGCGCAGAAGGACACTGGCGAGAAGGACGCGCTGATCGCCATGCGCGGCACGTTGCAGGACATTCCGGTGGTTGCGGTGGCTTTCGAGTTCTCCTTCATGGGCGGCTCGATGGGCGCCGTGGTGGGTGAGCGATTCGTGCGCGCGGCCAACGTCGCCCTCGAGCAGCGCTGCCCGATGCTGTGCTTCTCCGCGTCCGGCGGCGCGCGCATGCAGGAAGCACTGATCTCGCTGATGCAGATGGCCAAGACCTCGGCGGTACTGGCGCGTCTGCGCGAAGAAGGCCTGCCGTTCATTTCCGTGCTGACCGACCCTGTGTATGGCGGGGTGTCGGCCAGTCTGGCCATGCTCGGCGACGTGATCGTGGCCGAACCCAAGGCGCTGATCGGCTTCGCTGGCCCGCGCGTGATCGAGCAGACGGTGCGCGAGAAGCTGCCGGAAGGCTTCCAGCGTAGCGAGTTCCTTCTCGATCACGGCGCCATCGACATGATCATCCACCGTGCGGAACTGCGCCCCCGTCTGGCGCGCCTGCTCGCCCAGTTCATGGGGCTTCCCAGCCCCGTGCACTCCGTGGCGCCGGTCCAGGCTGCCGCCGAGGCATGATCGAGCGCAGCCTGGGCGACTGGCTCGCTTACCTCGAGCAACTGCACCCCACGGCCATCGAAATGGGCCTGGAACGCTCGCGGGAAGCGGCCCGGCGCCTCGGGCTGGGCAGACCCGCGCCGCGGGTGATCACCGTCACCGGCACCAATGGCAAGGGCTCTACCTGCGCTTTCCTGGCCGAGCTGATGCGGGCGCAGGGGCTGCGCGTCGGCGTTTACAGCTCGCCGCACCTTCTGCGTTACAACGAGCGCGTCCGGCTGAATGGTATCGAGGCCAGCGATGCGCAGCTGTGCGAGGCCTTCGCCGCGGTCGAGGCCGCGCGTGGCGATATTTCCCTGACCTATTTCGAGATGGGCACGCTGGCGGCCTTCTGGCTGTTCGAGCGGGCCGGGCTCGACGCCGTGGTGCTCGAAGTCGGCCTTGGCGGGCGACTGGATGCGGTGAACCTGATCGATGCCGATCTGGCGCTGGTCACCAGCATCGGCCTCGATCACGCCGACTGGCTGGGCGACAGCCGCGAATCGGTCGCCTTCGAGAAGGCCGGCATCCTGCGCGCCGGCAGGCCCGCGCTGTGCGGCGACCTCGATCCCCCGGCGCCGTTGCTGGACAAGGCCGCCGAGCTGCACGCGCCCCTGTACCTGCGGGGGCGCGATTACGATCTGGCGATCGGCGAGCAGGGCTGGCACTGGCAGGGCCGCGATGGCGCCGGCCAGGTGCTGGAGCTGCACGACCTCCCGCTGCTCGATCTGCCGATGGAAAACGCCGCGCTCGCCCTGCAGGCCTTCGCGCTCTTGGGACTCGACTGGCAACCGCCGGTGCTCTTCGAGGCGCTGGCGCGAACCCGCGTCACCGGGCGGTTGGACCGGCGCGCGATTCACTGGCGAGGCAAGTCCCTGACACTGTTGCTCGATGTTGGGCATAATCCCCATGCCGCCGAGTACCTGGCACGCCGTCTGGCATCGACGCCGATCGGCGGGCAGCGTCTGGCGGTGTTCGGTCTGCTGGCCGACAAGGACCTTGCGGGCGTGCTGCAGCCGCTGTTGCCACAGATCGCCAGCTGGTCGGTCGCCGCGCTACCTACGCCGCGCTCCCGGCCGGCCGCCGAGTTGCTGGCAGCGTTGCAAGAGGCCGGGGCCGAGGCGAGCGACGCAGGCGACATCGGCCGCGCCATCGAGGCTCAGTGCGAACGGGCGTCGACGGGCGATGAAATCGTGGTATTCGGTTCTTTTTATTGTGTGGCCGAGGCCCTGGAATGGTTGGCCCGGCACTAGGAGCGGGGAATGGCTGTGCTGGACAAAGGGCTCAAGCAACGTATGGTCGGCGCGCTGGTGCTGGTCGCGCTGGCGGTGATCTTCGTGCCGATGCTGCTCTCCCGCGACGACGAACTGCGTCGCGTCGTGGTGGACGCGCCGAGCATGCCGGCGACGCCGGCGGCGCCGACCATCGAGGTCGAGCCGGTCGCTGTGCCCGAGCCCCAGCCTCTGCCGGACGAGCCGGTGCCGACCGATCCGCCTCAGACGCCGATTGCCGCTTTGCCTGCAACGCCCGCCGCCAGCGTTCCGGCGCCGACCGCACCGACTGCTCCGGCTGCCGCCCCCTCGGCAACCGTTCCCCCGCCGGCACCGGCGAGCAAACCGGCGGACAGTCGTCTGGATGCCAATAATCTCCCCATCAGCTGGTCGGTCCAACTGGCCAGCCTGTCCAATCGCGCCAGCGCCGAAACGCTGCAGGCGACCCTGCGCAACCAGGGCTACAACGCCTACATCCGCAACGCCGAGAACATGAACCGGGTATTCGTCGGTCCGGTAATCGAGCGGGCGGAGGCCGATCGTCTGCGCGATCAGCTCAACAAGCAGCAGAAGCTCAACGGTTTCGTGGTGCGCTTCAAACCCTGATAGGCGCAGCCAGGCGAGGCGATAGAAAGCTTCGCTTACCGGAGCGGGTCGGCTCTGCTAAAATGCCGCGCCTTTCCCGTTCGCAGGCAGCACCGTGTTGGCAGGCAGCATCGTGGCATTCACCTGGGTCGATTGGGCGATAGTCGCCGTCATCGCCGTCTCCAGTCTGATCAGTTTGAAGCGCGGCTTCGTCAAGGAAGCCCTGTCGCTGCTCACCTGGATCGTTGCCGGCGTGGTCGCCTGGATGTTCGGCGGTGCACTGTCGGTGTACCTGGACCGTTTCATCGAAACCCCGTCGGCGCGCGTGATCGCCGCCTGCATCATTCTTTTCGTGGTGACACTGCTGGTCGGTGCGTTGATCAATTTCCTGATCGGCGAGCTGATCCGGGTCACCGGCCTTTCCGGTACCGACCGTTTTCTCGGCATGGTCTTCGGCGCGGCGCGCGGGGCGCTGCTGGTGGTGGTCCTGGTGGGGCTGCTGAGCCTGGCGCCGGTCCAGGAGGACGTCTGGTGGCAACAGTCGGTGCTGTTGCCGCATTTCCTGATGGTCGCCGATTGGTCGAAGAACCTGATTCTGAATCTTGCCGGTCATTGGATGATCGACAGCGCCGTTTCCCAGGGATTGAACGCCAGTGGGCTGATGCCCAAGTAAAAGAGGTCATGCGCGGTCGTCGTGCGAACATGCCGGCCTTCGCAAACCTGTCTTTAGCCTGAACCAGTGAGGTTGCGTCACATGTGTGGCATCGTCGGTATCGTCGGTAAGTCGAACGTCAATCAGGCGCTGTATGACGGCCTGACCGTCCTCCAGCACCGCGGCCAGGATGCTGCCGGGATCGTCACCAGCCACGACGGTCGCCTGTTCCTGCGCAAGGACAACGGCCTGGTGCGTGACGTCTTCCAGCAACGCCACATGCAGCGTCTGGTCGGCCACATGGGCATCGGCCACGTGCGCTACCCGACCGCCGGCAGCTCCAGCTCGGCCGAGGCGCAGCCGTTCTACGTCAACTCGCCGTACGGCATCACCCTGGCGCACAACGGCAACCTGACCAACGTCGAGCAGTTGGCCAAGGAAATCTACGAATCCGACCTGCGCCACGTGAACACCAATTCCGACTCGGAAGTGCTGCTCAACGTGTTCGCCCACGAACTGGCCCAGCGCGGCAAGCTGCAGCCGACCGAGGAAGACGTGTTCGCCGCCGTCACCCACGTGCACGAGCGTTGCCTGGGCGGTTACGCCGTGGTGGCGATGATCACCGGCTACGGGATCGTCGGTTTCCGCGACCCCAACGGCATTCGTCCGATCGTGTTCGGCCAGCGTCATACCGACGAGGGCGTGGAGTACATGATCGCCTCCGAGAGCGTCTCGCTGGACGTGCTCGGCTTCACCCTGATCCGCGATCTGGCGCCGGGCGAGGCGGTGTACATCACCGAGGACGGCAAGCTGTTCACCCGCCAGTGCGCGACGAATCCGAAATACGCTCCGTGCATCTTCGAGCACGTCTATCTGGCCCGTCCGGACTCGATCATGGACGGCATCTCGGTCTACAAGGCGCGCCTGCGCATGGGCGAGAAGCTGGCCGACAAGATCCTCCGCGAGCGTCCGCAGCACGACATCGACGTGGTCATCCCGATTCCCGATACCAGCCGCACCGCCGCGCTGGAGCTGGCCAACCGCCTGGGCGTGAAGTTCCGCGAGGGCTTCGTCAAGAATCGCTACATCGGGCGGACCTTCATCATGCCCGGCCAGGCGGCGCGCAAGAAATCCGTACGGCAGAAGCTCAACGCCATCGAGCTGGAGTTCCGCGGCAAGAACGTGATGCTGGTGGACGACTCCATCGTGCGTGGCACCACCTGCAAGCAGATCATCCAGATGGCCCGCGAAGCCGGCGCGAAGAGCGTCTACTTCTGCTCGGCGGCGCCGGCGGTGCGTTATCCCAACGTCTACGGCATCGACATGCCCAGCGCCCATGAGCTGATCGCTCACGGCCGTACCACCGAAGAAGTCTGCGAGCTGATCGGCGCCGACTGGCTGATCTACCAGGATCTGCCCGACCTGATCGAAGCGGTCAGTGGCAGCAAGAAGATCAAGATCGCCAACTTCGACTGCGCGGTGTTCGATGGCAAGTACGTCACCGGTGACATCGACGAGGCCTACCTGAACCGCATCGAGCAGGCGCGCAACGACGCGAGCAAGGTCAAATCTCAGGCGGTCAGCGCGATCATCGACCTGTACAACAACTGATGACGGGCAGGGGAGACACCCTGTCCGTTTCGAGGGCGCGCACGGCGCACCCTGCAGTCCTACTTTTCGTGAGGTAGCGATATGACCCAGGAATGGGATGCCGGTCGGCTCGACAGCGACCTGGACGGCGCAGGTTTCGACACTCTGGCGGTGCGTGCCGGCCAGCAGCGCACACCCGAAGGTGAGCACGGCGAGCCGTTGTTCTTCACCTCCAGCTACGTGTTCCGCACCGCTGCCGATGCCGCCGCGCGCTTTGGTGGAGAAGTGCCGGGCAACGTCTATTCGCGCTACACCAACCCCACCGTGCGCATGTTCGAGGAGCGCATCGCCGCCCTCGAGGGGGCCGAACAGGCGGTCGCCACAGCCTCGGGGATGTCCGCGATCCTGGCCATGGTCATGAGCCTGTGTAGTTCCGGCGATCATGTGCTGGTCTCGCGCAGCGTCTTCGGCTCGACCATCAGCCTGTTCGAGAAGTACCTGAAGCGTTTCGGCGTGCAGGTCGACTACCCGCCGCTGGCCGATCTCGATGCCTGGCGCGCGGCGTTCAAGCCGAACACCAGGCTGGCCTTCGTCGAATCCCCCTCGAACCCGCTCGCCGAGCTGGTCGATATCGCCGCGCTGGCCGAAATCACCCACGCCCATGGCGCGCTACTGGCGGTGGACAACTGCTTTTGCACGCCCGCGCTGCAGCAGCCGCTGAAGCTCGGTGCGGACATCGTCATCCACTCCGCGACCAAGTACATCGACGGCCAGGGTCGCTGCCTCGGCGGCGTGGTCGCCGGTCGCGCGGCGCAGATGGCCGAGGTGGTGGGGTTCCTGCGTACCGCCGGTCCCACGCTGAGTCCGTTCAATGCCTGGGTGTTCCTCAAGGGCCTGGAAACCCTGCGCGTGCGCATGCGCGCGCACAGCGAGTCGGCGCTGGAGCTGGCGCAGTGGCTGGAAGGCCAGCCGGGCGTCGAGCGTGTCTACTACTCCGGCCTGGCCAGCCATCCGCAGCATGAGCTGGCCAAGCGGCAGCAGAAGGCGTTCGGCGCGGTGGTGAGCTTCGAGGTCGCCGGCGGCAAGGCGGGCGCCTGGGCGGTCATCGATGCCACACGGATGATCTCGATCACCACCAACCTGGGCGATACCAAGACCACCATCGCCCATCCGGCGACCACCTCGCACGGTCGCCTGTCGCAACAGGATCGCGAACGCGCCGGGATTCACGACAACCTGATCCGGGTCGCCGTGGGCCTCGAGGACATCGACGACATCAAGGCGGACCTGGCCCTGGGCCTCGCTGCCCTGCGTACGGTATGACGGCGGGCGAGCGGGACGCCCTGGAGTGGGCGCCCCGTTCCGCCGCAGGAGCGAACGGCAAGGTCGCACTGGTCACCGGTGGCGCACGCGGTATCGGCCTGGGGATCGCCGCATGGCTGATCGCCGAAGGTTGGCAGGTGGTGCTCGCCGACGTCGAGCGCGAACGGGGTTCGCGCGTCGCCAGGGCGCTGGGTGAGAGCGCCTGGTTCATCCGGATGGACGTCAGCGACGAGAAGCAGGTCGCCACCGCGGTGGCCGAAGTGCTTGGTCAGTTCGGCCGCCTCGATGCGCTGATCAACAACGCCGGACACGCCGATCCCTATAACTCGCCGCTGGAAAGCCTTCCCATGGGCGAGTGGAACCGCGTCCTGGCGGTCAATCTCACCGGGCCGATGCTGCTGGCCAAGCATTGCGCGCCCTACCTGCGCGCCCACGGCGGTTCGATCGTCAACATGACCTCCACCCGCGCGCATCAATCCGAAGCCCACAGCGAAGCCTATTCGGCGAGCAAGGGTGGGCTGCTGGCATTGACCCGCGCGCTGGCGGTCAGCCTGGGGCCGGATATCCGCGTGAACGCGGTCAGCCCCGGCTGGATCGACGCCCGCGACCCACGCGATCGGCGCGCCGATCCGCTGTCCGAAAGCGACCACGACCAGCATCCGGCAGGAAGGGTGGGGACGGTGGAGGACATCGCTTCGCTGGTCAGCTGGCTGGTCTCGCCGAACGCCACTTTCGTCACCGGCCAGGAGTTCGTCGTGGACGGTGGCATGACCCGGAAGATGATCTACGCCGACTGAGCGTTTTCGGAAAAAGTTCAAGCGGGGTGTTGACTTAGCGTCGGCCGCTGCGTAAATTGCGCCACCTCGCAAGGCGAAGGCTGATTAGCTCAGCTGGGAGAGCACCTGCATCACACGCAGGGGGTCGGCGGTTCGATCCCGTCATCAGCCACCATGTGAGAACTGGACGAAAGTCCAACCGACACGCAGCGGTAGTTCAGTCGGTTAGAATACCGGCCTGTCACGCCGGGGGTCGCGGGTTCGAGTCCCGTCCGCTGCGCCATATCTTCTCCCTCACCGGAGAAACAAGAGAAGCTGCCTTTAGCAGCTTTTTTTGTGCCTGGAAAAACCGCCGCTGCGCTTTGCGAACGGGAAAGCGTTTTTGCGGCTTCAGTTAAAGATGTGAAATTGACGTCAATAGCGCGTCGGTGGCTTATGATGCGCGCGGGCGACCAGTCGGCGTCTGCATCGGGCTGATGCGTGGAGTCGGCGGCTGGTCGTTCACCTCTCTTGCTGTGCCCGCCACACGTCGCCACGCTTGCCGATCCCTACCTCCAGGATTCACGAATGACTGCCTCCGTTCGCCTTCGCGTGCTGCCCGAACGCTATGCGGTGTCCCGACTGGACGGCTTCGAGGCTATTCCGGCGTGGGCCGATGGTCCGGGCTTCGTCTCCATCAGCCGGAGCGCGGGCGAGTTGTCCATCGTCTGTCCGCAGCATCGCGTGCCGGGCGGCGTGACCTCGGACGGCGGCTGGGCCTGCCTGCAACTGGTGGGGCCGTTCGCCTTCGACGAGAGCGGAATCGTGCTGTCGGTGGTGCGTCCCTTGTCGGAGGCGGGGCTGGGAATATTCGTCGTTTCGACGTACGACGGCGACTTCCTGATGCTCAAGGCCGCCGACCTCGACCGGGGCCGGCGCCTGCTGGTCGACGCGGGGCATGGTTTCGAGTGAACGGCGCTTGAGCGGTCATCGTCGATGCGGCAAAGGGCCGGGCGGCTAAGTCGACCGATCCGCGGTTCTTCGTTGAACCTTCCTCCAGGCGGCGCTGACGTAGGTAGACAAGGTCGCTCGTCGCGAACAATTGACGAGCCCGACAGGTTTCACGCATATTGATAGTTAGCAAACTATGTTTATGCATTCTATTTCATTCCTATGGATCTCGACGCCCTTCGACTCAGCATCAGCAGCGGCATGGTGGTGGCTACCCGCCACTGGCGGCGCATCTGCCAGTTGGCGCTGGTCAACCACGGTATTTCCGAAGCCTGCGCGGTGCCGTTGCTGATGATCGCGCGGCTTGGCGACGGCGTGCGGCAGGTCACCGTGGCCCATGCCGCCGGGCTGGAAGGGGCGTCGCTGGTGCGGCTGCTCGATCAGCTGTGCAGCGCCGGATTCGTCTGTCGCAGCGGTGATGCCGCCGACCGTCGCGCCAAGTCCCTCAGCCTCACCGAGAGTGGGCGCGCGCTGGCGTCGGCGATCGAAGCCGAACTCACCCGCCTGCGTCAGGAGGTGCTGCAGGACGTCGCTCCCGCCGATCTCGAGGCGACACTGCGTGTGTTGCGTGCCTTCGAGGCGGCGGGCGTGCCGGGCTCGGGCGCGCCATGACCGGGTTCTTCAGCAGCGTGCCGCCGGCGCGCGACTGGTTCTATGGCGTGCGCACCTTCGCGGCGTCGATGATCGCGCTGTACATCGCGCTGCTGATGGAAATGCCCCGGCCGTACTGGGCCATGGCCACCGTGTACATCGTCTCCAGCCCCTTCGTCGGGCCGACCAGTTCCAAGGCGCTGTACCGCGCCGCCGGCACCGCTCTGGGCGCCAGCGCGGCGGTGTTCTTCGTGCCGCTGCTGGTGCAGACGCCCTATCTGCTGGCCATCGTCATCGCGCTCTGGACCGGCGTCCTGCTGTTCCTCTCGCTGCACCTGCGCACCGCCAACAGCTATGCGCTGATGCTCGCCGGCTACACCCTGCCGCTGATCGCCTTCCCGGTGGTGGACAACCCGGAAGCCGTCTTCGAGGTGGCCGTTTCGCGTACCGAGGAGATCTTCCTCGGCATCGTCTGCGCGGCGGTGGTCGGCAGCATGTTCTGGCCGCGACGTCTGGCGCCCGTGCTGGTGGACGCGGCGGGGCGCTGGTTCACCGATGCCAGCACCTACAGCGACCGCTTCCTGGCGCGCGACGTGCAGCCGGAGGAGGTCGGTGCGCTGCGGGCTTCGATGGTCACCACCTTTAACACCCTCGAGCCGATGATCGGCCAGTTGCCCCATGAAGGGGCCCGGCCGCAGACGGTGCGCAACGCCAAGGAGCTGCGCGGGCGGATGATCCACCTGCTGCCGGTGGTCGATGCGCTGGACGACGCCTGGTGGGCGCTGGAGCGCCGTTCGCCGGAGCTGGTGGCGCGGCTGGCGCCGTTGCTCGACGAGACGCGGGACTGGCTCAGGGACACCCGGGAGGGCGCGCCGGTCGAGCGCTGGCAGGCCCTGCGCGACAGTCTCGAGCGCCTGCAGCCGAGCCCGGAGCAGCTCGACGAGCGTCGCCAGCTGCTGTTTTCCAACGCACTCTATCGCCTCGGCGAGTGGATCGACCTGTGGCAGGACTGCCGCAGCCTGCAGCACGCCATCCAGACCGAGAGCCAGACGCCGTGGCGTGCGGTGTACCGGCACTGGCGGCTGGGTCGCCTCACGCCCTACCTCGACCGCGGCATGATGCTCTACTCGGTGTGCTCGACCATCGCCGCGATCAGCGTGGCGTCGTTCCTGTGGATTTTGCTCGGCTGGAGCGACGGCGGCAGCGCGGTGATCCTCGCCGCGGTGGCCTGCAGCTTCTTCGCCGCGATGGACGATCCGGCGCCGCAGATCTACCGGTTCTTCTTCTGGACCGCGATGTCGGTGCTGTTCGCCAGCCTCTACCTGTTCCTCGTGCTGCCCAACCTGCACGACTTCCCGATGCTGGTGCTGGCGTTCGCCGTGCCGTTCATCTGCGTCGGTACGCTCACCGTGCAGCCGCGCTTCTACCTCGGAACCCTGCTGACCATCGTCAACACCGCGTCGTTCATCAGCATCCAGGGCGCCTACGACGCTGACTTCATGAGCTTCATCAACTCCAACCTGGCCGGGCCGGTGGGTTTGCTGTTCGCCTTCGTCTGGACCCTGGTAATGCGTCCGTTTGGCGTCGAACTGGCGGCGCGGCGGATGACCCATTCCGGCTGGCGCGACATCGCCCGCCTGGGCGAGCCGGCCAACCTCAACGAGCACCGGGTGATGGCGGTGCGCATGCTCGATCGCCTGATGCAGCAGTTGCCGCGTCTGGCGCAGACCGGGCAGGACACCGGTGTCGCCCTGCGCGACCTGCGTATCGCGCTCAACCTGCTCGACCTGCTGGCGTACCTGCCGCGCCTGCCGTCCTACCCGCAGGCGCTCCTGCGGCAGATCGTCGAGGAGGTGGGCGCGCATTTCCAGGCCTGCCTGGACGCCGGCGAACGCCTGCCCGCGCCCAAGGGTCTGCAGATGACCATGGACCGCGCCCGCCGCGCGCTGTCGACCTCGTCGCTGTACGCCTTCAACGAGGCGCGCCCGCACGTGCTGCACGCGCTCAGCGGCTTGCGCCTGGCGCTGCTGCCCGGCGTCGAGGTACCTGGCACCGGCGAGGCCGAAGAATCACCGCCCTATGGCATCGATGGAGCTCCCCTGTGATCGGCGATCTGGATATCAGCGGGGTGTTCCTGCCCACGCTGCTGGTGCTGATGGGCATCATCTATGTGCTTTACCTCGGGGTGCACGCCGTACTGACGCGCCTCCATTTCTATCGCCTGGTCTGGCACCGGGCCTTGTTCAACGTCGGTCTCTACGCGCTGCTGCTGGGCGCGGTGGACGGGCTCAGTCGATACCTGATGACATGAAGAAACCCTGGTTGACCTTGGGCCGCGTGGTCCTGACCCTGCTCGTTGTCTCCTTCGCCGCGGTGATCGTCTGGCGCATGGTGATGTACTACATGTTCGCGCCCTGGACCCGCGACGGCCACATCCGCGCCGACGTGATCCAGATCGCCCCCGACGTTTCCGGGCTGATCCACCAGGTGGACGTGCGCGACAACCAAGTCGTGACGCGTGGCCAGGTGCTGTTCCGCATCGACCCGGAACGCTTCGGCCTGGCGCTGCGCCAGGCGCAGGCGACCGTCGCCGAGCGCAAGGAAACCTACGAGCAGGCGCGCCGCGAAACCCGGCGCAACCAGCAGCTGGGCAACCTGGTTGCCCGCGAGCAACTGGAAGAGAGCCAGTCGCGCGAGGCGCGGGCGTTGTCCGCGCTGGCCGAGGCGCAGGTGGCGGTGGACAGCGCGCAGCTGAACCTGGACCGCTCGGTGATCCGCAGCCCGGTGAACGGCTACCTCAACGACCGCGCGCCGCGCGCCCAGGAGTTCGTCAGCGCGGGGCGGCCGGTGCTCTCGGTGGTGGATGGCGAATCCTTCCACATCGACGGCTATTTCGAAGAAACCAAGCTGGCCGGCATCCATGTCGGCCAGTCGGTGGACATCCGCGTGGTCGGCGACGGCGCTCGCCTGCGCGGCCACGTGCAGAGCATCGCCGCCGGCATCGAGGACCGCGACCGCAGCAGCGGCAGCAACCTGCTGCCCAACGTCAACCCGGCGTTCAGCTGGGTACGCCTGGCGCAGCGGATTCCGGTGCGTATCGACTTCGACGAGGTACCCGAGGATTTCCGCATGATCGCCGGACGCACCGCGACGGTGTCGATCGTCGAGGACAGCGCAGGGGAGGGCGGCCGGCAATGAGCGCGCTGTTCCGGGCAGGCGCCGCCGGCGTCGCCCTGCTGCTCGCCGCCTGCCAGGTCGTCGGGCCGGATTACCACCTGCCCGAGAAGGCCGCGCTGAATCGCCCGGACCTGCAGGGCGGGCTGGCCGGCGCGGGCGCCGAGGTGGTGTCGGCGCCGGTGCCGGCGGACTGGTGGAAGCTGTATCAGGACCCGAGCCTGGACCAGTTGGTGACCGCAGCGCTGGCCTCCAACGCCGACCTGCGGGTCGCTGCGGCCAACCTCGCGCGCTCCCGCGCCCAGGTCGACGAGGCGGCCGCCGCCGGTGGCTTCGGTGGTGGCGTGGACCTCGCCGCCGAGCGCATCCAGGAATCCGGCGAGGCCTTCCTGCTTCCCGACAAGGTGCCGGTGGCGAACATCGGCAACGTCGCGCTCAGCGCGTCCTACCAGTTCGACCTGTTCGGCGTGCTGCAGCGCGGCATCGAGGCCGCCAGGGCCAACGCCGACGCCACTCAGGCCGCCGCCGATACGGCGCGGATCACCCTGGTCGCCGACGTGGTGCGCGCCTACACCCAGGTCTGCGCGGCCAACGAGGAGCGCGCCATCGCCGAGCAGTCGCTCGACCTGCAGCAGCAGGGCGTGACGCTGGTGCAGCGTCTTCGCGATGCCGGTCGAGGCGACGAGACCCAGGTGACGCGCAGCGAAACCCAGTTCAAGTCCCTGCGCGCCGAGCTGCCGCGTTTCGAGGCGCAGCGCCAGGCCGGGCTGTTTCGCCTGTCGATGCTGCTGGCGCGGCCGCTGGAGCAATTGCCCGCGGGTGTCGTGCAATGCGCACACCTGCCGCGGATCAGCCAGGTAATGCCGGTCGGCGACGGCGCCGCGCTGCTCAAGCGGCGCCCGGACATCCGTCAGGCCGAACGGCGCCTGGCGGCGTCCACCGCGGGCATCGGCATCGCCACCGGCGAGTTGTATCCGGACATCAGCATCGGGGCCACCGTCGGCACGGTGGGCATCATCGACAACCTCGGCAAGCCGTCGACCAACCGCTGGGGCTTCGGCCCGCTGTTGAGCTGGACGGTGCCGTCCAACGGCGCGCGCGAACGCATCCGCGAGGCGGAGGCGGCGAGCCAGGCCGCGCTGGCGCATTTCGACGGCGTGGTGCTCAACGCCATCCGCGAGGCGCAGACCGGGCTGGCGCAGTACCGTGCGATGCTGGAGCGGCGCGACGCACTGGCCGACGCCGCGCGTTCGGCACAGCAGGCGGCGGAGCAGACGCACCGCTTCTTTCAGGCCGGCCGCGAATCCTTCCTCGCCGACCTGCAGGCGACGCGGACCTACACCGACGTGCGCGGGCAACTGGCGGCGGCGGAATCGCAGGTCGCGATGAGCCGCATCGACCTGTTTCTCGCCCTCGGCGGCGGCTGGCAGGCGCCGCAGGCAAGCGCCGCACGTCCGTGACCGGTTCTACGACTATGGTCGCGATTACTACTAAGGTCGGCTGTCGCGGCCTAACCGGCGGCTTACAGTAACTTCACCGCAAATCGTCGGTGGAGGATAAAAATAAAATGCACGACCTTGCTTACAAGCGGATCGAACAGAGCCCGCAATTCAAAGAACTGGTGGCCAAGCGCGAGAAGTTCGCCTGGATTCTCTCCGCCATCATGCTCGGCCTCTACGTGGTGTTCATCTTGCTGATCGCCTTCCAGCCGCAGTTGCTGGGCGCCCGCATCAGCCCCGACTCCAGCGTCACCTGGGGCATTCCCATGGGTGTCGGCCTGATCGTCTCGGCCTTCGTGCTCACCGGCATCTACGTGCAGCGCGCCAACGGCGAGTTCGATCGCCTCAACCAAGCCATCCTGGATGAGGTGAAACAATGATCGCGCGCCTGCTTTCCGCCTTCGCCCTGGCCGGCTTCTCTCCGCTGCTCTGGGCCGACGCGCTCACCGGCGATGTACAGCGCCAGCCGCTCAACGTTTCGGCGATCGCCATGTTCGTCGCCTTCGTCGCGCTTACCCTGGGCATCACCTACTGGGCCTCCAAACGCAACACCTCCACCTCTGCCTTCTACACCGCCGGCGGCTCCATCACCGGTTTCCAGAACGGCCTGGCGATCGCCGGCGACTACATGTCGGCGGCATCCTTCCTAGGTATTTCCGCGCTGGTGTTCACCTCCGGCTACGACGGCCTGATCTATTCGATCGGCTTCCTCGTCGGCTGGCCAATCATCCTGTTCCTGATCGCCGAACGCCTGCGTAACCTGGGCAAGTACACCTTCGCCGACGTAGCCTCCTACCGCCTCGGCCAGACCCAGATCCGCACGCTGTCCGCCTGTGGTTCGCTGGTGGTGGTGGCGTTCTACCTGATCGCCCAGATGGTCGGTGCCGGCAAGCTGATCGAGCTGCTGTTCGGCCTCGACTACCACGTCGCCGTGGTCCTGGTGGGTATCCTGATGGTTCTCTACGTGCTCTTCGGCGGCATGCTAGCGACCACCTGGGTACAGATCATCAAGGCCGTGCTGCTGCTCTCCGGCGCCTCCTTCATGGCAATCATGGTGCTCAAGCACGTCAACTTCGACATCAGCACGCTGTTCAGCGAAGCGATCAAGGTGCACCCGAAAGGCGAGGCCATCATGAGCCCCGGCGGCCTGGTGAAGGACCCGATCTCGGCCTTCTCCCTGGGCCTGGCGCTGATGTTCGGTACCGCCGGCCTGCCGCACATCCTCATGCGCTTCTTCACCGTCAGCGACGCCAAGGAAGCCCGCAAGTCGGTGTTCTACGCCACCGGTTTCATCGGCTACTTCTACATCCTGACCTTCATCATCGGCTTCGGCGCGATCCTGCTGGTCAGCACCAACCCGGACTTCAAGGACGCCACCGGCGCGCTGCTGGGCGGTAACAACATGGCGGCGGTTCACCTGGCCAATGCGGTGGGTGGCAGCGTGTTCCTCGGCTTCATCTCGGCGGTGGCCTTCGCCACCATCCTCGCCGTGGTATCGGGTCTGACCCTCGCCGGCGCCTCGGCGGTGTCCCACGACCTGTACGCCAGCGTGTTCCGCAAGGGCCGCGTCAACGACAAGGACGAGATGCGCGTATCGAAGATCACCACGGTTGCCCTCGGCATCCTGGCGATCGGCCTGGGCATCCTGTTCGAGAAACAGAACATCGCCTTCATGGTCGGCCTGGCGTTCTCCATCGCCGCGAGCTGCAACTTCCCCGTGCTGTTGCTCTCGATGTACTGGAAGAACCTCACCACCCGTGGCGCGATGATCGGCGGCTGGCTCGGCCTGATCACCGCGGTGGTACTGATGGTGCTCGGCCCGACGATCTGGGTGCAGATCCTCGGCCACGAGAAAGCCATCTACCCGTACGAGTATCCGGCGCTGTTCTCCATCCTCATCGCCTTCGCCGGGATCTGGTTCTTCTCGGTCACCGACAAGTCGAAAGCCGCGGTTGGCGAACGTGAGCTGTTCTTCCCGCAGTTCGTTCGCTCGCAAACCGGCCTGGGTTCGAGCAGCGCGGCTGCACACTGACCGCCATTTCCTATGGCACCTGGGGCAGCTTCGGCTGCCCTTTTTCATGCCTGCCGGCGGCGAATCGCAGGCACGAAAAAGCCCGCGCGAGGCGGGCTCCTTTCGTTACGGGGCCGGCTATACCTTGCCCAGCAGTACCAGGATCAGCAGGATGATCAGCACGGTGCCGACGATCCCCGAGGGGCCATAACCCCAGCTGCGCGAGTGAGGGAAGACTGGCAGACCGCCGATCAACAGCAGGATCAGGACGATGATCAAAATAGTGCTGATGCCCATGGTGGAACTCCTTATGTAAGAACGGTGCTCGAGGCGTGCACCCGGCAGCGTCGAGCTTTTGACGACGCTTATCTGATCCGACTGTCGCGGCGCGGGAAAAATTCACCCGAAGCGCGATGATCCGCATCCCATCCCCTTTGCAGAGCCTTCGTGGAGTCGCCGATGGCCTACCGCTTCGCCGCCGATGCGCTGCTGGTACTGCATCTGGCGTTCATTCTCTTCGTGCTGCTCGGCGGCCTGCTCGCGCTGCGCTGGCGCTGGATGCCGTGGCTGCATCTGCCGGCGGCGGGTTGGGGCGCGGCGGTCGAGCTGCTGCACCTGTATTGCCCGCTGACACCCTGGGAAAACCGCCTGCGCCGCGCCGCCGGAGAGGTCGGCTACCCGGGCGATTTCATCGAGCACTACCTGCTTCGGCTGATTTATCCGGAGGGCCTGACCGTCCAGGCGCAGCTGTGGATGGGTGCCCTGGTGGTGCTGCTCAACCTGGCGGTCTACGCACATTGGCTGCGGCGCCAACGCTGAATCGTCGCTGCGTCTGAGCACCCATTCAGCAGCCTGATGGTTGGCCGGAGGGCGGTTTGCCTTCGCTACACTGCGGCCATTCACGACGAACAACAAGAAGGCAGAAACCCCATGCAGACACGCATCATGATCACCGGCGCCGGTTCCGGTCTGGGCCGCGAAATGGCTTTGCGCTGGGCGCGCGAGGGCAGCCAGCTGGCGCTTTCCGACGTCAACGAAGCGGGCCTGGCGGAAACCCTGAAGCTGGTACGCGAGGCCGGTGGCGATGGCTTCACCCAGCGCTGCGACGTGCGCGACTACAGCCAGCTCACGGCGTTCGCCCAGGCCTGCGAAGAGCGTCTGGACGGCATCGACATCATCGTCAACAACGCCGGCGTGGCGTCCGGCGGGTTCTTCAGCGAGCTGTCGCTGGAGGACTGGGAATGGCAGATCTCGATCAACCTGATGGGCGTGGTCAAGGGCTGCAAGGCGTTCCTGCCGCTGCTCGAGCGCAGCCAGGGCCGGATCGTCAACATCGCCTCGATGGCGGCGCTGATGCAGGGGCCGGCCATGAGCAACTACAACGTCGCCAAGGCCGGTGTGGTGGCGTTGTCAGAGAGCCTGCTGATCGAGCTGAAACAGCAGGGCATCGGTGTGCACGTGGTCTGCCCGTCGTTCTTCCAGACCAACCTGCTGGATTCCTTCCGCGGCCCGACGCCGGCGATGAAGGCGCAGGTCGGCAAGCTGCTGGAGGGTTCGCCGATCAGTGCCGCCGAGATCGCCGATTACATCTACCAGGAGATCGCCAAGGGCGAATTCATGATCCTGCCGCACGAGATGGGCCGCATGGCCTGGGCGCTCAAGCAGAAAAACCCGCAGGCCCTTTACACGGAAATGGCCGGCATGGCGGAGAAGATGCGCGCCAAGGCCCAGCGCGGCTGAAAGCGGCCGGGCGGCTTCGTCGGATGCCCGGCGAGCCGCTTTCGGCCGGTCACGGCGTTGCCGCCGGACTCCCGGCGAGCGCTTCTCCGAGCGCCGTCGCTGTGTTAGAAGGCAGCCTGGTTTTTTCGGAGTAACGGCGTGGAGTCCGAATCCATCGTCTATGGCTGTATCCGCGACTGGCCGACGGTCAGTTCGCAGGAGTGCGCCGAGCGCCGCGCGAACAACCGTGCGGTGCTCGCCTCATTGCCGGCCGAGGGCTGGAGCTTTCTCGGCCGCGACCTGTTCAACTGCTGCGAACAGCCCGGCGATGGGCTCTATCGAACACAGGTAATCCACTTCGGTGCCAGCTATCCGGCAGTGGAGTACGAGTGGTCGATCTGGATCGAGCAGTTCGAGGCGCTGCTGCGGCGCCTGTACTGGGTCAGCGCGGTGGTTCACCTGGAAACCGAACTCAACGGCACCCACACCTTCCGCTGGGAATCCGAAAGCGGCCTGCACAGCCCGCACGACAGCGACCTGCGCATGCGCTGCGCCTGGGAGCGCGAGGGCGGTACGCTGGGCTAGGCGCGGCGCCCGCCGCTACGGCTCAATCGAGCCATTCGCGCGGCACCTGTTCCTTGAGCAGCAACTGGCACTGCTGGCTTTCCGGCTCGAAGACGATCACCGCGCGGCCTTTCTCCAGCGCCCTGCGCGCACGTTCGATACGGGTTTCCAGCGGCGTCTCGTCGCCGTTGTCGGTGCCCTCGCGGGTGACGAAGTCTTCCAGCAGGCGGGTGAGGGTGTCGCTTTGCAGTTGGTCGTGGGGGATGAGCATCGGTGGTCTCCTGGCGCCGGCATGCTACCGCGCCGGCCTGGAGTGGTCATCCGTGCCATCGACGACCGGCGCAGCGGCCGGCGTAGGCCGTGGCAGGTAGCGCTCCAGCGTGGCGTAGAGCAGCAGGCTGTCCAGTGGCTTGCCGAGGAAGTCGTCCATGCCCACGGCCGCGCCCTGCTGGCGGTGTTCCTCGAGAATGTGCGCGGTCAGCGCGATGATCGGCACCGGCGGCAGGTCCTGCTCGCGTTCGAGCTGGCGAATCCGCCGGGTCGCCTCGAAGCCGTCCATTTCCGGCATCTCGCAGTCCATCAGGATCGCCTGCACGCCGCGTGGGAAGTGACGGTATTCCTCCACGGCGGCAACGCCGTTGGACACCAGCCTGATCCGGTAGCCGCGCTTGCGCAGGAAACCTTGCACGACCAGCTGGTTGACCGCGTTGTCCTCGGCCACCAGCACGCAGGGCGCATCGCCGAGCGCCTGTCGTGGCGCCGGAGCCGCTTCGGGCGGAAGTTCCTCGGTACGGTCATAGACCTTAAGCAGCGCCTCGCGCAGCGGCTTCACCGAGATCGGCTGGGCCAGCGCGAAGAGCTTCAGCACCTGGCTGGCCGGCACCCGCTGGCATTGCTCCGGCGGGCACAGCAGCAGGACCCGCTGGCCGGGTGCCAGGAAGCTGCGCAGGCTGTCCAGCCAGTATTCGGCACTGCCCGGCCAGGGCGCCATCAATACCAGCAACTGCGGGCTCGGCGCGCTTTCGAGGCGTTCCAGCAGGTGTTCCGGGCTCCGGCAGTGTTCGGTATGGATGCCCCAGCGCTGCAGCAGATGGCCGACGGTTTCCAGCGCCGTGGCGTCCAGCGAGGCGAGCAGCGCGTGCTGGCCTTCGAGCAGGTCCCGCAGCTCGTCGGTATCGGGCTCGGCCTGCAACGGGATGTCGAAGGTGAAGCGGGTGCCCTGGCCGAGCTTGCTCTGCGCCTCGATGCGACCGCCCATCATCTCCACCAGCTCCTTGCTGATCGCCAGGCCCAGGCCGCTGCCGCCGTAGCGGCGGGTGGTGCTGGAGTCGCCCTGGGCGAAGGACTGGAACAGAGTGTTGAGCACTTCGCGGCGCATGCCGATGCCACTGTCGCTGACGCTGAATACCAGCTGCTCCTGGCCGCGCGCATCGGTGCGCCGGGTCACGCCGAGCGCGACGTGGCCTTCGGCGGTGAACTTGATCGCGTTCCCCAGCAGGTTCATCAGCACCTGCTTGAGGCGCGTCGGGTCGCCCTTGATCCGCTGCGGCACGCCGCCCTCCAGGCTCACGTGCAGGCGCAGGCGCTTTTCCATGGCCTGGGCGGTGAACAGGCTCAGGGTGTCGGAGACCAGTTCCTCGAGGTCGAAGGAAATGTTCTCCAGGGCCAGCTTGCCGGATTCGATGCGCGCGTAATCGAGGATGTCGTTGATCACCGCCATCAGCGCCGTGCCGGAACTGGCGATGGTTTCCACGTAGAAGCGCTGGCTGCGGTCCAGGCTGGTTTCCTTGAGCAGTTGCAGCATGCCCAGCACGCCGTTCAGCGGGGTGCGGATCTCGTGGCTCATGGTGGCGAGGAAACGGCTCTTGGCCTTGTTCTCGATCACCGCCTGCTCGGCCGTCTGGCGGGAGAGGAAGCCTTCCTCCTTGAGCAGGTTGATGCGGTCGGCGAGGCCGATGGACAGCGTGATGAGCTCGACGGTGACGCCGATCTTCACGGCGGTGGCGCCGTAGATGCCGAACACCTCCAGGCCCAGCGAGCCCGTGGTGGCCTGGATGAACGTCAGCAGCAGGACGCCCCAGGCCAGCATGTAGTAGGAGCCATAGCGCAGCCCGGCATTCCACACGTAGATGCCGGCCAGCAGCGAGAAGAAGGACACCGTCAGCACCGTCAGGCTGGCGAGGATGGTCCAGGCCATCATCCCGATCAGCGGCTCAGAGCAGAGGCACACCACGGTACCCAGCATGAGCAGCTGCAGCGCGCGGTCCATGCGCGGGAAGTGCTGCCGGGTGTGCAGGAAGTGCCGGCTGAACTGCAGGGCGAACAGGCAGTGGCTGTACATCAGGGCGTAGATGCCCAGCGCCTCCAGCTCGAGCCAGTCCGGCAGCATCTGGAACATCAGGCCGTCGAAGCTGGCGGCGAACAGGCCGATGTTGACGTTGTACATCAGGTACCAGAAGTACGCCGGCTCGCGCAGCGACAGGTAGAGGAACAGGTTGTAGCAGAACATCGCGAATAGCACGCCGTAGAAGGCGCCGTTGAAGCCCATGGCGACTTCCTGCGCCGACGCGCTGGCGGCGTGTGTGGCGAAGAACAGCGGCACGAACGCCGTGCTGGTGGTTTGCACGCGCACCAGCAGCACGCTGTCGCCGGACGGCACACGGGTGGGAAACCAGAAGTTGCGCACCGGCACCGGGCGCTCGCCGAACGGATGCGTGTCGCCGCCGGCCTGCCGGGTCAGCGTCCCGTCCGGCGCGATCAGGTACAGCTGGATGTCGTCGAGGAGCGGGTAGTTGACCTCGATGAAGCCGTCCAGCGCGTGCGGCCGGCTGTTGCGCAGGTCCACCTTCAGCCACCAGGTCGAACGGCTCTTGCCCATGTTGGGATAAACGCCGGGGGCGGGCCGGAACAGGCGGTCTTCGATCCGCCGCACCTGTTCGATATCGAGCAGGCCTTCGGGGTCTTCCAGAATGCCCACGTAGGGGCCCAGGGACAGGCGCAGTTCGTCCTGATCCAGAGGCGCCACCGGCATCGCGCAAACCCCTCCGGCAAACAGAAACACCAACAGCAACAAGCAGATGCGAGGCATCGTGACCTCAAAGATTAAAGCTCCGTGGCGGCACTGTGCCCGGATGCTGCAGGGGGTTCAAGGGGCGCCGGACGCGGCGTGCCGACTAGTGGCGCTGCTCCGGCAGCATTCGCTCCAGCAGGCCATCGCGGCGAACGGCGACGTGCCAGACGGTGGCGGCCACGTGCAGGATGATCAGCCCGTACACGGCGAACTGCCCCCACACGTGCAGGGTATTGGCCAGTTTCCCCAGCGCTTCGTTCTTCTCGAAGCCGGGCAGCGAGATCACCCGGAAGAACGGCACGTCCTGGCCGTTGCCGGCCATCAGGTAGCCGGTGACCGGCATCGCCAGCAGCACGGCGTAGAGTAGCCCGTGATTGAGCCCCGCGATCAGCCGCATCAGGCGCCGCGTGCCGGCGGGGTAGGCCGGCGCTCGGTGCCGCCAGCGCCAGGTCAGGCGCAGCAGGATCAACAGGAACACCGAGATGCCCATGGATTCGTGGGCCATGTACCAGAACGTGCGGATCGGCCCCGGAGGGAAGTTCTCGGCCACCCAGACGAAGGGCAGCACGAAGCAGAGTGCCGCGGCGGTGAGCCAGTGCAGCGCCTGGGCCAGCCCGGTGTAACGCTCGATGCTCACGCGTGGAAACCTCTTGTTGTGTGTTGGCGCCAGCGCCTGGCGCTTAGGCAGCCGACGGCGCGCTTGGTTCTGCGGCGCGCGGCCCGGCGTTGCCCGGTAGAATGGCGCGATGGCGTTTTCACGGGATGCGACGGTGGATTTACAGCAGGGCTTCGTTCTGACCCGGCACTGGCAGGACACGCCCGCGGGCACCCAGGTGGAGTTCTGGCTGGCGACCGACCACGGCCCGCGGCGCCTGCGTCTGCCGCTGCAGACCTCGGTGGCCTTCGTGCCCGCCGAACAGCGCGCGCGGGTGGAACTGCTGCTGCAAGGTGAGCGCGACGTCGAGTTGCGTGCGCTGGAACTCTGCGACTTCCAGCATCGCCCGGTGCTCGGGCTGTACTGCCGTCAGCATCGCCAACTGATTCAGCTGGAGAAGCGCCTGCGTGGCGCCGGCCTGGACGTCTACGAAGCCGACATCCGGCCACCGGAGCGCTACCTGATGGAGCGCTTCATCACCGCGCCCGTGCAGTTCGCCGGCACGCCCGACGCCGACGGGGTGCTCCTCGACGCCGTGCTGAAACCGGCCCCGGGCTATCGTCCGCACCTGCGCCTGGTATCGCTGGACATCGAGACCACCGAGCGCGGCGAACTCTATTCCATCGCCCTGGAAGGCTGCGGCCAGCGCCAGGTGTACATGCTCGGGCCGGCCAACGGCGATTCCGCCGGGCTGGACTTCCCGCTGGAGTACTGCGACAGCCGCGCGCAGTTGCTGGAGCGCCTCAACGGCTGGATGGCGCGGCACGACCCGGACGCGATCATCGGCTGGAACCTGGTGCAGTTCGACCTGCGCGTGCTGCACGAACACTCGCAGCGGCTCAAGGTGCCGCTGCTGCTGGGGCGCGGCGGCCAGCCGATGGAGTGGCGCGAGCACGGCAGCAAGCAGCACTTCTTCGCGGCCGCCGCCGGCCGGCTGATCATCGACGGCATCGAGGCGTTGCGCTCGGCGACCTGGAGCTTCCCCTCGTTCAGCCTGGAGAACGTCGCGCAGACCCTGCTCGGCGAGGGCAAGGCGATCAGCACGCCGTACCAGCGCATGGACGAGATCAACCGGATGTTCGCCGAGGACAAACCGGCGCTGGCGCACTACAACCTCAAGGATTGCGAGCTGGTCACGCGGATCTTCGCCAGGACCGAACTGCTCACCTTCCTCCTCGAACGCGCCAGCGTCACCGGCCTGCCGGCGGACCGCAGCGGCGGCTCGGTGGCCGCGTTCGGCCACCTGTACCTGCCGGCCATGCACCGCCAGGGCTTCGTCGCACCTAACCTCGGCGAGCGCCCGCCGGAGGCGAGCCCCGGCGGCTTCGTCATGGACTCGCGTCCGGGGCTCTACGAGTCGGTGCTGGTGCTGGACTACAAGAGCCTCTACCCGTCGATCATCCGCAGCTTCCTGATCGATCCGGTCGGGCTGGTGGATGGCCTGCGCCACCAGAGCGACGCCGACTCGGTGCCAGGCTTTCGCGGCGCACGCTTCTCGCGCACGAGGCACTGCCTACCGGCCATCGTCGCGCGCGTCGCCGAAGGGCGCGAGGCGGCCAAGCGCGACGGCAACAAACCCTTGTCACAGGCGCTGAAGATCATCATGAACGCCTTCTACGGCGTGCTCGGTTCCAGCGGTTGCCGCTTCTTCGACCCGCGCCTGGCTTCGTCGATCACCCTGCGCGGGCACGAGATCATGCGCCGCACCCGCGCGCTGATCGAAGCCGAAGGCCAGGTGGTGATCTACGGCGACACCGACTCCACCTTCGTCTGGCTCGGTCGCGAACACGACGAAGACGAGGCCGCACGCATCGGCCGCGCGCTGGTGGCGCGGGTCAACGACTGGTGGCGGGCGCACCTGCGCGACGAATACGGCCTGGAAAGCGCGCTGGAGCTGCAGTTCGAGACGCACTTCCGACGCTTCCTGATGCCGACCATCCGCGGCGCGGAGGAGGGCAGCAAGAAGCGCTACGCCGGCCTGGTGCGGCGTGCCGACGGCAGCGAGGAAATGGTCTACAAGGGCCTGGAGACTGTGCGCACCGACTGGTCGCCGCTGGCCCAGCGCTTCCAGCAGGAACTCTACCTGCGCATCTTCAACCGCCAGCCGTACCAGGATTATGTGCGCGACTACGTGCGCCGTACCTTGGCCGGCGAGCTGGACGAGCTGCTGGTCTATCGCAAGCGCCTGCGTCGGCGGCTCGACGACTACCAGCGCAACGTCCCGCCGCAGGTGCGCGCGGCGCGCCTGGCCGACGAGCACAACGACCGGCAGGGCCGCCCGCGGCAATACCAGCGTGGCGGCTGGATCAGCTACGTGATCACCCTCGCCGGGCCGGAGCCGCTCGAAGCGCGCCGCACGCCGATCGACTACGACCACTACGTGACCCGTCAGCTGCAACCGGTGGCGGACGCCATCCTGCCGTTCGTGGACGACAGCTTCACCGCGTTGGTGGATGGGCAGATGGGGTTGTTCTAGCGCCCGTCGGCTGACCTCGCCCGTAGGGTGGGCTTCAGCCCACGCGATATAGGGCTGCGTGTGGCAGCGGTGGGCTGAAGCCCACCCTACGGGGGAAGACCGGGGAGTCGGCAAGGCGCTCGCAAACAGCGGTAGGGTGGGCTTCAGCCCACGCGATACGGGGCCGCGTGTAGCAATGGTGGGCTAAAGCCCACCCTACGAGGGGAACACCGGGGAGTCGGCAAGGCGCTCGCAAACATCGGTAGGGTGGGCTTCAGCCCACGCGATACGGGGCTGCGTATGGCAGTGGTGGGCTAAAGCCCACCCTACGGGGGAAGACCGGGGAGTCGGCAAGGCGCTCGTAAACAGCGGTAGGGTGGGCTTCAGCCCACGCGATGCGGGGCTGCGTGTGGCGTTGGTGGGCTGAAGCCCACCCTACGGGGGAGCACTGGTGAGTCGGCAAGGCGCCCGCAAACAGCGGTAGGGTGGGCTTCAGCCCACGCGATACGGGGCTGCGTGTGGCATTGGTGGGCTGAAGCCCACCCTACGGGGGAAGACCGGGGAGTCGGCAAGGCACTCGCAAACAGCGGTAGGGTGGGCTTCAGCCCACGCGATACAGGGCCGCGTGTGGCAGTGGTGGGCTGAAGCCCACCCTACGGGGAGCACCGGTGAGTCGGCGACGCGCGCGTGAAGTTTCCGGGGCGCTACGGCTTGTCGCCGACCACGTCTTCCAGTGCCGGCACGCGCGTCTCCGGTTCCAGTTGCACGTCCTCGCCGATCTGGTGGCTGAAGCGCTCCAGCGAGGCCTTTTCCGGGTGTGCGTCGCTGGCGAATACCGGCGGGCTGAGCAGGTAGGCGCAGATCAGCCTGCCGAGGGCCAGCAGGCTGTCGATATGCGTGCGCTCATAGCCGTGGGTGGCATCGCAGCCGAAGGCGAGCAGAGCGGTGCGGATGTCGTGGCCGGCGGTGATCGCCGACTGCGCATCGCTGTGGTAGTAGCGGAACAGGTCGCGGCGCACCGGGATCTCGTGGCGGTCGGCCAGCCGCAGCAGGTGCCGCGACAAGTGATAGTCGTAAGGGCCGCCGGAGTCCTGCATGGCCACGGTCACCGCCCGTTCGCTGGATTGCTGGCCGGCGGCCACCGGGGCGATGTCGATGCCGACGAATTCGCTGACGTCGAAGTTCAGCGCGGCGGCGGCGCCGGAGCCGGTTTCCTCGGTGATGGTGAACAGCGGGTGGCAGTCGATCGGCGGCTCCAGGCCGCTGTCAACGATGGCCTTGAGCGACGCCAGGAGCACCGCCACACCGGCCTTGTCGTCCAGGTGGCGGGCGCTGATATGGCCGCTCTCGGTGAACTCCGGCAACGGGTCGAAGGCCACGAAATCACCGATGGAGACGCCCAGCGCGCGGGTTTCCTCCAGGGAGTCGGTCAGCGCATCGAGGCGCAACTCGACGTGCTCCCAACTGACCGGCAACTGGTCGACGGCGGTGTTGAAGGCATGCCCCGAGGCCATCAGCGGCAGCACGCTGCCGCGCAGCACGCCGCGGTCGGTGAACACGCTGACCCGGCTGCCCTCGGCGAAGCGGCTCGACCAGCAGCCCACCGCGGCGAGCGCCAGGCGACCGTTGGCGTGGATTTCCCGCACGCTGGCGCCGATGGTGTCGAGGTGCGCGGAGATGGCCCGGTCCGGGCTGTAGCGGCGTCCCTTGAGCGTCGCGCGGATGGTGCCGCGGCGGGTCAGCTCGTAGGGAATGCCGAGCTCGTTGAGGCGCTCGGCGACGTAGCGGACGATGGTGTCGGTGAACCCGGTGGGGCTGGGAATGGCGAGCATTTCCAGCAGGACCTTCTGCATGTACTGCATGTCCGGTTCGGGCAGTCTTGCGGTCATGGTGTTCTCCCTTACGGCTGGGCGGCGAGGGCGCACGGGCCGGTTTGGCAGGGTGCGGCTTACAGCTATTCCGACCCGGAAGGTGCGGAATCATTCAGCCGAATCGAATCCGAGGTGAGGGGCTGTCGTGGCTGGCCTGGCAATCCCTCGCCAGGCGGGGCTCTAGATCTTGCTCAGCGGAAACAGCAGGTCGACGAAGCGTTCGGCAGTGGGCTGCGGCTCATGGTTGGCCAGGCCCGCGCGTTCGTTGGCCTCGATGAACACGTACTCCGGCTGGTCGGCGGCCTTGACCATCAGGTCGAGACCCACCATCGGGATGTCCAGCGCACGGGCCGCGCGCACGGCGGCGTCGACCAGGGTCGGGTGCAGTTGCGCGGTGACATCCTCGAGAATTCCGCCGGTATGCAGGTTGGCGGTGCGCCTCACCGCCAGTTGCATGCCTTCGCCCAGAACCGTGTCGTAGTCGTGGCCGGCCGCACGCAGGGTGCGCTCGGTTTCGTCGTCCAGCGGAATCTTGCTCTCGCCGTGGGTGGCGGCCTGGCGCCGGCGGCTCTGGCTCTGGATCAGCTTGCGGATGCTGCTGCGGCCGTCTCCGATCACCGTGGCCGGGCGGCGGATGGCAGCGGCGACCACCTCGAAGCCGATCACCAGGATGCGCAGGTCATGGCCTTCGTGGAAGCTCTCCAGCAGCACGCGGCTGTCAAACTGGCGCGCGGCCTCGATGGCGGCTTGCAGCTCCTCGACGGTACGCAGATCGACTGCGACGCCCTGGCCCTGTTCGCCGTCCACCGGCTTCACCACCACGCTGCCGTGGGCTTCGAGGAAGGCGGCGTTGTCCTCGTCGCTGCCGGCGAGCTGCTGCGTCGGCAGCGACAGGCCGGCGCGGCGCAGGTAGCTGTTGGTCAGGCGCTTGTCCTGGCACAGCGTCATGCTCACCGCGCTGGTGAGGTCCGAGAGCGACTCGCGGCAGCGCACCTTGCGGCCGCCGTGGACCAGGGTGAAGAGCCCGGCGGGCGCATCGTCGACCTGCACCTCGATGCCGCGGCGCAGCGCTTCGTCGACGATGATCCGCGCGTAGGGATTGAACTCCACGTCCGGACCGGGGCCGAGGAACAGCGTCTGGTTGATGCCGTTGCGGCACTTCACTGCGAAGGTCGACAGCGTGCGGAAGCCGAGCTTGGCGTAGAGCGCCTTGGCCTGACGGTTGTCGTGCAGCACCGAGAGGTCGAGGTAGGCCAGCCCGCGCGACAGGTAATGTTCGATCAGATGACGCACCAGCGCCTCCCCGACGCCCGGCCGGCTGCACTGCGGATCGACCGCCAGGCACCACAGGCTGGAGCCGTTTTCCGGATCGGCGAACGCTTCCTGGTGGTTCAGGCCCATCACCGTGCCCAGCGCCGTGCCGGTATCGCTGTCCTCGGCGAGCCAGTACACCGGGCCACCTTCCTCGCGCGGGGTGATCTTCTGCGGGTCGACCTGGAGCATGCCGCGGCTCTGGTAGAGACGATTGACCGAGGCCCAGTCGCTGGCGCTCTGGGCGCGGCGCAGGTGGAAGCCGCGGAAGGGCCGGCGGGCCGGGCGGTAGTCGGAGAACCAGATGCGCAGGGTGTCGGAGGGGTCGAGGAACAGTTGCTGCGGTGCCTGCGCCAGCACCTGTTGCGGGGCGGCGACGTAGAGGGCGATGTCGCGCTCGCCGGTCTTCTCGGCGAGCAGGTCGCGCGCCAGGTGCGCCGGGTCGGGATAGGTGTGGCCGATCAGCAGCCGGCCCCAGCCGCACTGCAGGGCGACCGGGCCTCCGGGTCCGTCGAGGCCGTCCTCCGCGCGCTGCGCCTGCAGGCGTTCGTAGGACGGTGCCTGGCCGCGCAGCAGACGCTGGCCGTAGGCTTGTGACTTTTGCATGAAGCCTCCTGAAAACCGCGGCGCGCAGCGTGCCGCGGGGAAATCGTTTGCGCAGCGCCGGTCTCGCGGGCACGCTCATCCGGGCCGCGGGCCGAATGCCAGCGGTGCTACAGGCCTTGCTGGGTCAGCCAAAGGTTGAGTGCCGCCAGTTGCCAAAGTTTCGAACCGCGCAGCGGGGTGAGCTGGCCCTGCGGGTCGCTGAGCAGGCGGTCGATCATCTGCGGGTTGAACAGGCCGCGGTCCTGGCTCGGGTCGAGCAGCAGGTCACGCACCCAGCCGAGCGTCGCGCCCTGCAGGTGCTTGAGTCCCGGCACCGGGAAATAGCCCTTGGGCCGGTCGATCACCTCGGCGGGAATCACCCGCCGCGCGGCTTCCTTGAGAACGTGCTTGCCGCCGTCGGGCAGCTTGAATTTCCCTGGGATGCGCGCGGACAGTTCCGCCACCCGGTAGTCGAGGAAGGGCGTGCGCGCCTCCAGGCCCCAGGCCATGGTCATGTTGTCGACGCGCTTCACCGGGTCGTCCACCAGCATCACCGTGCTGTCCAGGCGCAACGCCTTGTCCACCGCCGCGCTGGCGCCGGGCTGGGCGAAATGCTGGCGCACAAAATCGCCGGAATGGTCGTCGCCGACCCATTTGTCCTGCACGGTATCGGCGTACTCGGCGAAGTCGCGATCGCGGAACGCCTGCAGATACGCCGCCACCGGGTCGGCGGCGCCATCCACCTGCGGATACCAGTGATAGCCGGCGAACAGCTCGTCCGCGCCCTGGCCGCTCTGCACCACCTTGCAGTGCTTGGCGACCTCGCGGGAGAGCAGATAGAACGCGATGCAGTCGTGGCTGACCATCGGCTCGCTCATCGCGGCGAAGGCGGCCGGCAGTTGCTCGATGATTTCCTTCTCGTCGATGCGCAACTGGTTGTGGCGCGTGCCGTAGTGCTTGGCGATCAGGTCGGAATAGTGGAACTCGTCGCCGCGCTCGCCGCCGGCATCCTCGAAGCCGATGGAGAAGGTCAGCAGGTTGTCCGCCGCGCCGGCTTCGCGCAGCAGGCCCACCAGCAGGCTCGAATCGACGCCGCCGGAGAGCAGCACGCCAACGTCCACCGCGGCGCGCTGACGAATCGCCACCGCCTCGCGCAGGGTATCCAGCGTGCGCGTCTGCCAGTCCTCGAAGCTCAGCGCCGCTTCCTCGGCTGTCTGCCCGTACTCCAGCGTCCACCAGGTCTTCTGCTCGCTGCGGCCATCGGCCTCGACGCGCAGCCAGGTGGCCGGCGGCAGTTTCTCGATACCGGCGATCAGCGTATGCGGCGCCGGCACCACGGCGTGGAAGCTCATGTAGTGGTTGAGCGCGATGGGGTTGATGATCTTGGCGATGTCGCCGCCCTGCAGCAGCGCCGGCAGGGTCGAGGCGAAACGCAGGCGCTCGCCGGTACGCGACAGGTACAGCGGCTTGACGCCGAGGCGGTCGCGGGCGAGGAACAGCCGGCCGGAGTCGCGCTCCCAGATGGCAAAGGCGAACATGCCGTTGAGCTTCGGCAGCAGCGCCTCGCCCCAGGCGTGGTAGCCCTTGAGCAGCACCTCGGTATCGCCTTCGGAGAAGAACGTGTAACCCAGCGCCTGCAACTCGGCGCGCAGCTCCGGATAGTTGTAGATGGCGCCGTTGAAGACCATCGACAGGCCCAGCGACGGGTCGACCATCGGCTGTCCCGAGGCGGCTTCCAGATCCATGATCTTCAGCCGCCGGTGGCCGAGGCCCAGCGGGCCTTCGCTGTGGAAGCCACAGGCATCGGGGCCGCGATCGGCGAGGTGTTGGGTGATGCGCTCGACGGCTGCCAAGTCGCTCGGGCGCTTATCGAAGCGCAGCTCTCCTGCTATTCCGCACATGATCCTTACCGGTTCTCCGTTGGGGTGTGGGTGTGTTTGTTTCGCGGCGTTGATATCGCGAATCAGAACTAGTGACCGATTTCAGGTCAAAGTAGTTCTATGCATTCATCGATAGGTGTTCACGGAAGAAGACGGCCAGGAAAGTTATGACCGAAACTAATAAAAACCTCAGCGATACCTACGCGCTATCCGTTTTTCAGGCCCTGCGGCGGCTGCAGCAGTCGGCCGAAGTGCACGCCAAGCGGCTCTCGCGTTACGGCGGACTGACTCCTCTCCAGTTGTTGATCCTGCAGGTGCTGGCCGTGGAGAAGGAACTCACGGCGAGCCAGCTGGCGCGCTTCGTCAGCCTCTCGCCGGCCTCGCTGTCCGGCGTGCTGGAGCGCCTCGAAGGCCGCGGCATGCTCTCCCGCCGCCGCGACGAGCAGGACCGCCGCAAGCAGTGGCTGGTCCTCGGCGAGGCCGGCCGCGAAGCCCTCGGCGAAGCCCCGCCACTGCTCCCCGACCACGTCCTGCAGCGCTTCGCCAGCCTCCCTGAATGGGAACGCCATGCGCTGCTGGCCGGCTTGCTGCGGGCGGCTGAGCTGTTCGAGATGCCCGAGCAGGTGAACGGCGCGGGTTGATCGGCGCGGGGCGCTGGCGGTTCGTGGGATGGGTTGAGCGCATCGCGCCCTGAAAGATCGCCGTTCGCTCTGGGTCGTATCGACCCACCCACGCTCGCCTCTTCAGTGGGCCAAGCGGCGATGGCGCGAGTGAACCCCGGCGCAGCGTCGTAGGATGGGTTGAGCCCGCGATACCCATCGCCTTCACCCTCGGGTGCTCACCCTTTGCCGCGTACCCGCTTCCTCAACATGAACCGGTTCGGGTGGCAGGCCTCGGCCACCTCGCGCGGCAGCGGCAGCGGTTCGTCGTCCAGCCAGGCGGCGAGCAGTTCGCCGGACAGGGGCGCGGTGAGCACGCCGCGCGAGCCGTGGGCGGCGTTGATGTAGAGGCCGTCGAGCCAGGGGCAGGGCGTGTCCGGTACCTGGCGGGCGTCCTTGGCGAGCACCGCGTAGGCCTCGGCGAAGGCCGGCGCATCCGCCAGCGGGCCGACCATCGGCAGGTAGTCAGGGCTGGTGCAGCGAAATGCGGCGCGGCCCTGCAACTGGTGCGGGTCGAGCCGCGCGGCATCCAGGCGCGCGGCCAGGTCCGGGGAGATCTCTTCGAGCATGCGCAGGTTGCCGGCATGATCGGCGGCGGTCGGCGTCAGGTCCGGGTCATCGAAACCGAAGCTCGCGCCCAGCGTGTGTTCCTCGCCGCGCGCCGGGGCGATGTAACCCTCGGCGCAGAGCACCGTGCGTAGCGCCTGGCTGGGCGCGGTGGCGGGAATCTGGCTGATCTGTCCGCGGATGCGCTTGAGCGGCAGCTCGGCGGCGACCGGGAAACGCTGGATGTCCGCAGCGCCGGCCAGCACCACGACCTCCGCTTCCGCCAGCAGCCCGTTCTCGGCGAAGACCTTCCAGCGGCCGCTTTCGCGTTCCAGGCGCAGCGCTTCGCTATGGCTGAGCAGACGGATGTTCGGATGATCGATCAGCGCGCGACACAGCGCCGGCGGATGCGCCCAGCCGGCCTCGGGGAAGAACAGCCCGCCGGCGGGAAGGCCGACACCCGCCAGCGCTTCGGCTTCCTCGCGCGGCAGCAGGCGCAGCAGGCTGTGCGGGAACGCCTCGGCGAGGCGCTGCTGGCGCGCGGCTTCGGCGGCGTCGAAGGCGATCTGCAGCACACCGCACGGCTCCCAGTAGCGACCGCGCTCGACCTGCTCCAGCAGCCGGCGGGTGTGGCCGAAGCTGCTCACCACCAGTTGCGAGAGGGCGGTGCCGTGCGCGGAGAGCTTGAGGTAGAGCACGCCCTGCGGGTTGCCCGAACCTTCCTGGGCGACCTCGGCATGCCGCTCGATCAGCGTCACCCGCCAGCCGCGCGCGGCGAGGCTGGCGGCGCTGGCACAACCGGCGAGGCCGGCGCCGATCACCAGCGCCTCTCGGGTCTGCGGGCGCCAGCACGGGCGGGCGAACCAGGGCCTGGCGCTGTCCTGCGGCTGGCCGTCGTAGTGCCCTGCGAGCATCTCGCGCTTGTGGCCGAAGCCCTTGACCTTGGCCATGGCGAAGCCGGCCTCGTTCAAGCCGCGGCGGACGAAACCGGCGCAGGTGAAGGTCGCCAGGCTCGCGCCGGCGGCGGACAGGCGGGCGAGCTGGGCGAAGAGTTCTGCGGTCCACATCTGCGGGTTCTTAGCCGGTGAGAAACCGTCGAGGAACCAGGCGTCGATGCGTGCGTCCAGTTGCGGCAGGCAGTCCAGCACGTCACCGATCAACAGCGTCAGCACCACGCGGCCGCCGGCGAAGCTCAGGCGCTGGAAGCCGGGATGGATGCCGACGTACTGCGCCAGCAACGGTTCCGCCCAGGGCGCCAGCTCCGGCCACAGGGCCAGTGCGCGGGCGAGGTCCTCATGCGCGAGCGGGTAGCGCTCGACGCTGACGAAATGCAGGCGCGCCTCGGCGTTCGCGCAGGCATCGAACAACTGCCAGGCACAGAGAAAATTCAGCCCGGTGCCGAAGCCGGTCTCGCCGATGCACAGGCGCCCGCCCGCCGGCAGCGCGGCGAAGCGTTCGGCCAGCGCGTTGTGGGCGAGGAACACGTGGCGGGTTTCTTCCAGGCCGCTGGCGCGGGAGAAGTAGACATCGCCGAATTCGCGGGACAGCGGCTGGCCCTGGTCGTCCCAGTCGAGCTGGGCTTGGGGAGTGTCGTTCATGCGGTTACCTGGCAGCGGGGCGCGCATTGTAGCCGCTACGGCCCGCCGCGCCGCGGACGGCTTATCGACGCAGCGGCAAATCCGTTAGGCTGGGTTGGGACAGAGGAGACACAGATGTTCGAATCGGCGGAAATCGGCCACAGCATCGGCCGCAAGGAGTACGAGGAAGCGCTGCCGGCGCTGCTCGAAGGGCTGCTGGATGCGCAGTACGCACTCAAGGAGCAGGCGCGTTTCCCGGTGATCGTACTGATCAATGGCATCGAGGGCGCGGGCAAGGGCGAGACGGTCAAACTGCTCAACGAATGGATGGACCCGCGGCTGATCCAGGTGGAAACCTTCGACGTGCAGACCGACGAGGAACTCGCCCGGCCGCCGGAATGGCGCTACTGGCGGCGCCTGCCGCCGAAGGGACGGACCGGCGTGTTCTTCGGCAACTGGTACAGCCAGATGCTGCAGGCGCGGGTCGCCGGCGAGATCAAGGATGCCGGGCTGGAGCAGGCCATCGACGCCGCGCAGCGCTTCGAACGGATGCTCTGCGACGAGGGCGCGCTGATCTTCAAGTTCTGGTTTCACCTCTCCAAGAAACAGATGAAGACCCGCCTCAAGGCCCTCGCCGAGGACCCGCTGCGCAGTTGGCGGATCACCCCGCTGGACTGGCAGCAGTCGAAGACCTACGACAAGTTCGTCCGCCACGGCGAGCACATGTTGCGCCAGACCAGCCGCGACTATGCGCCCTGGTACATCATCGAAGGCAACGACCAGAACTACCGCGCGCTGACCGTGGGCCGGTTGCTGCTCGAGGGCCTGCAGGCCGCGTTGCGTGCGCCCGCCATCAAGGTCGAGCAGCCGCATGCGGCGACCATCGGCGCCAACCTCGAAGAGCACCAGTTGCTGGCGAGCCTGAACATGCGCCAGATGCTGGAGAATGAGCACTACCAGCGCCAGTTGACCCTGGAGCAGGCGCGCCTGGCCAGGCTGATGCGCCACAAGCGAATGCGCCGGCACGCGCTGATCGCCGCCTTCGAGGGCAACGATGCAGCGGGCAAGGGCGGCGCGATCCGCCGTGTCGCCGCCGCGCTCGACCCGCGCCAGTACCACATCGTGCCGATTGCCGCGCCCACCGAAGAGGAGCGCGCACAGCCCTACCTGTGGCGCTTCTGGCGGCACATTCCGCCCCGCGGCAAGTTCACCATCTTCGACCGTTCGTGGTACGGCCGCGTGCTGGTGGAGCGCATCGAGGGCCTGTGCAGCCCGGCGGACTGGCTGCGCGCCTACGGCGAGATCAACGATTTCGAGGAAACCCTGGTGCGCAACGGCGTGGTGCTGGTGAAGTTCTGGCTGGCCATCGACAAGGACACCCAGCTGGCGCGCTTCGAGGAGCGAGAGAAGATCCCGCACAAGCGCTTCAAGATCGGCCCGGAAGACTGGCGCAACCGCGAGAAGTGGGCGCAGTACAGCGACGCCGTCGGCGACATGGTCGACCGCACCAGCACCCAGCTGGCGCCCTGGACGCTGGTGGAGGCCAACGACAAGCGCTTCGCCAGGATCAAGGTGCTGCGCACCCTCAACGACGCGCTGGCGGCGGTGCTCGACAAGGATTGACGCGTCGAAACCCGGGGGATGCCGGCGCATACGCCGGATGAATGATCGTCGCCGCGGCCCGGCGGCGGTCCTATTCTCGGCCACCTCATCGAACAAGAATCCGAGGTGTGCCATGCGTGAAGTAGTCATCGTCGACAGCCTGCGGACTGGCCTTGCCAAGTCCTTTCGCGGCAAATTCAACCAGACCCGTCCCGACGACATGGCGGCGCATTGCGTGAATGCGCTGCTGGCGCGCACCGGCATCGACCCGGCGCTGATCGACGACTGCGTGGTCGGCGCCGGCTCCAACGAAGGTGCCCAGGGCTACAACATCGGTCGCAACGTCGCCGTGCTGTCGAAGCTCGGCAAGGACGTCGCCGGCATGACCCTCAACCGCTACTGCTCCTCGGGCCTGCAGGCCATCGCCATCGCCGCCAACCAGATCGCTTCCGGCTGCAGCGACGCCATCGTCGCCGGTGGCGTCGAGTCGATCAGCCTGACGCTGAAGAGCGTCAACACCGATCACCTGTACAACCCGCTGATCCAGGAGAACCTGCCCGGCATCTACTACCCGATGGGGCAGACCGCCGAGATCGTCGCGCGCCGCTATGGCGTCAGCCGCGAGGCGCAGGACCGTTACGCCCTGCAGAGCCAGCAGCGCACCGCGCGGGCGCAGGCGGAAGGGCTGTTCGACGACGAGATCGTGCCGATGAACGTGCGCTACCAGGTCGAGGACAAGGCCAGCGGCGAGAAGAAGATGGTCGACGGCGTGGTCGATCGCGATGACTGCAACCGCCCGGACACCACCTACGAAAGCCTCGCCGCGCTCAAGCCGGTGTTCGCCGAGGACGGCTCGGTCACCGCCGGCAACGCCTCGCAGCTTTCCGACGGCGCCTCCATGACCCTGGTGATGAGCCTGGACAAGGCACTGGAGCTGGGCCTCAAGCCCAGGGCGTTCTTCCGCGGCTTCACCGTCGCCGGCTGCGAACCGGACGAAATGGGCATCGGCCCGGTGTTCTCGGTGCCCAAGCTGCTCAAGGCGCGCGGCCTGTCCATCGACGACATCGACCTCTGGGAGCTCAACGAAGCCTTCGCCTCGCAATGCCTCTACGCCCGCGACCGCCTGGGCATCGATAACGAGAAGTACAACGTCAACGGCGGCTCGATCTCCATCGGCCATCCCTTCGGCATGACCGGCTCGCGCCAGGTCGGCCACCTGATCCGCGAACTGCAACGCCGCTCGCTGCGCTACGGCATCGTCACCATGTGCGTAGGCGGCGGAATGGGCGCAACGGGGCTGTTCGAAGCGGTGCGCTGAAGGCACCTACGGGGATCGATACGCCGGGCTACGGCGTATCGGTCGATCTGGTGGTTGTTTCAATGTCCGCGTGACCGTGGGGTGGAAAACCGCGAAGCGTTTTCCACCGGCTCGGATGCGTGGCGTTCCGCGGCAAAGGGCTCAGAAGCCGCCGTCGATATCCGTCACCCCGATCAGCTTGTGGTTGACGAACTCCTTGAGGCCCAGACCGATCAGTTCGCGGCCGTAGCCGGAACGGCGCACGCCGCCGAACGGCAGGTCCGCCTTCACCGCGGTCGGATGGTTGATGTAGACCATGCCGGTGGAGATCTGCCGGGCCACTGCCTTGCCGCGCTGGATGTCGCGGGTGAACACCGAACCTCCCAGGCCGAAGGGCGAGTCGTTGGCGATGGCGATCGCCTCGGCTTAGTCGCGGGCCTTGAAGATCAGCGAAACCGGGCCGAAGAATTCCTCGTAGTACGCCGGGTTTTCCGGGGTCAGGCCGGTGAGCATGACCGGCCGCACGAAGGCGCCCTGCGCCGGGACTTCGGCACCGATCAGGCTGACGGTGGCGCCGTGCGCGACGGCCTGTTCCACCTGGCGACGCACGTCATCGGCAGCGCCCTGGGAGGACAGCGGCGCCAGGCTGGTCTGCGCGTCCATCGGATCGCCGGCCTTCAGCGCGGCCACGCCGGCGTGGTACTTGTCGAGGAAAGCGTCGTAGATCGACTCCAGCAGGATGATGCGCTTGGACGAGCAGCACACCTGGCCGGCGTTCCAGTGGCGACCGAACACCGCCCACTTCACCGCCTTGTCGAGGTCGGCATCGTCGAGCACGATGAAGGCGTCGGCGCCGCCAGCTCCATGGTCGACTTCTTCAGCGCCTTGCCGGCCTGCGCCGCCACCAACGCCCCGGCCGCTTCCGACCCGGTCAGCGCCACGCCGTGCACGCGCGGGTCGTTGAGGATGGCTTCGATCTGCCCGCGGGTCGCGTACAGGTTGGTGAAGCCGCCTTCGGGCAGCCCGGCCTCGCGCATCAGCCGCTCGAACAGCGCGGCGCATTGCGGCACGTTGGAGGCATGCTTGAGGACCACCACGTTACCCACCGCCAGCTGCGGGGCGATGATCCGGGCGATCTGGTAGTAAGGGAAGTTCCACGGCTCGATGGCCAGGATGATCCCCAGCGGCTCGTGCACCAGCTGCGCCTCGAGCACCGCCGGGTCCTTCGATGGCAGCGCTTCGGGGGCCAGCAGCGCTTCGGCGTTCTCCACGTAGTACTCGAAGATCGCCGCCGACAGCTCCACCTCGGCCTGTGCCTCGCTGAACAGCTTGCCCATTTCCAGGGTCAGCAACCGCGCATAGCCCTGGGCATCCGCGCGCAGCAGGTCGGCGGCCTTCTGCAGCACCGCCAGGCGGGCCGCGATGGGCTGCTCGCGCCAGTTCAGGAAAGTCGCCTGAGCGACGTCCAGCGCGGCGCCGACTTCGGCATCCGTCGCGTCGGGAAAGGTGGCCAGTGTTTCACCGGTGTAGGGGTTGGTCGTTGCGTAAGCCATGCGTGTTTCTCCTCGTCTGAGCGACGACACGGAAAGCCGGAAAGCCCATTCCAGAGCACCCGGCGCCCGCCGCCGCGGTCGCCCAGTGAACGCAATTGCGTCCACGCGACCATTGACCTGGCACAGCAGAACGCGCACGCACGGCGAATCCGCGGTTGGCTGTCGGGAGGGAAACTGCGAAACGATTTACGCGTTGAATGCGAGGGTGTCTCGATGGGGCCTCGCTTGAGCACGAGGCTTCTGGCTACCTACGGCGCAACCCACTCATGACTGGCGATCGAGGTTGGCACTGAGCCGCTGCAGGAAGCTGGTCAGCAGCAGGGCTTCATCGGGGCTGAAACCGGCCAGCATGCGGGTATTGCCATCGTTGAGGATCGTGCGTGCCTGCGGTAGGCGCTGCAGCGCCAGCGGGGTGAGTTCGATGCGCTGCGCACGCGGGTGGTGCGGATCGGGAAAGCGCCGGATCAACTGATCGCGCTCCAGCCGCGCCAGGGTCTGCGCCATCGACGGTTGCTCCACTCGCAGCAGGCGTGCCAGCTCGGCCTGGGTCGCGGCCTTGCCCTGGCGCAGTGCCTCCACCACCGGCAGGCTGGCCATTCCCAGACCCAGCGGGCGCAGCTCGATCTCCGCCATCCGGCTCAGCTCGCGGGCCACTCGCTTGATCAGAAAAGACGGGACGTTCCTTGGGTCGGGACGCTCCATACGTTCGCTCCGGCTGATTGACATAGGCTCCTATGATACTGATCATAGGGCCCTATGTTGAAGCCCAGGAGGCTAGCCGTGTCGGTGTTTCCCCGTATCGCTGTCGTAGGTGCCGGTCCGGCCGGCCTGTTGCTGGCGTACCGGTTGCACCGCGCCGGCAGACCGTTCACGTTGTTCGAGGCCGGCGCCGCCGCCGATGCGCGCGCCCAGGGCGGCATGCTCGATCTGCATGCGGAGACCGGCCAGGCCGCGCTGCGCAGCGCCGGTCTGTTCGAGGATTTCCAGCGTTGGGCGCGCTATGAGGACCAGGGCACGCGGCTTTTCGACGCCGAAGGCCGGCTGCTGCTGGAGGATGACGGCCAGGCCGGCGACCGCCCGGAAATCGACCGCGGGCATTTGCGTGACCTGCTGCTGGCGGCACTACCAGGCCGCGTGCACTGGGGCCATGCGTTGCAGCAGGCTTCACTCGTGGACGAGGAGGTCGAACTGCGCTTCGGCAATGGTCAGGTCGGGCGTTTCGACTTCGTTGTCGGCGCTGACGGTGCATGGTCCCGGCTGCGCGTGCTGCTCACCGACGTTCGACCGTTGCACGCCGGCATCAGCCTGTACGAACTCTCGCTGGCGGATATCGACCGTGCCCATCCGCAGCTGTCCGCGCTGGTCGGGCACGGTACGCTGATCGCCAAGCGCGGCCAGTACACCCTGTTCGCCCAGCGCAATGCCGATGCCCATGTCCGCGTGTACGCCTCGTTGCCGCAGGTACTGGAGGAGGGCGAGCTGGCGCCGTCGCTGTCGCGTGCCGACCTGCTGCGGCACTTCGCCGATTGGCATCCGGACCTACGCCGGCTGATCGCCGAGGCCGACGATGCGGTGCGGCCTTGGCCGATCTACATGTTGCCGCCGGAGCATCGCTGGGTGCATCGCCCGACGGTCACCTTGATCGGTGATGCCGCGCACCTGATGCCGCCGGCGGGCGAGGGCGCCAACCTGGCCTTGCGCGACGCCGCCGACCTGGCCGATGCGCTGTGCAGCCATGACTGGCACGCCGCCGTGCGGGCCCACGAACAGACGATGATGACGCGGGCTGCGGTAGCTGCGGCGAGTGCGCAGCGCCTGCTGACGGCCAACTCGCCGGCGTATCTGCTCGAGGCTTTGGGCGGGGATGCGGACGCAGGTGGCGCTGTGCACTCAGCTCAGCCGAGGTGACGTGCGACGGTCGTTGCCGGTCAGCCCCCGTCGCAGAGGGTGTGGAGAAAGGCGGAGGTGTCCGATAGTGAGTTCGGCCCTCACCGCAACACCTTGTACTCCGAGATATTCCGCGCGCATTCGTGGCGGGCGATGAAGCGGGATACTTCGCGTTCGGCGTCTTGTTTGCTGAAGAACGGGCCTTCCAGGGTGCCTTCGCGGGTGGAGAAGAAGTAGCGGCCGTTGACCACGCTGATCCGCTCGCTGCGGAAATGGTTGGCGGGGGTTGCATCCACTTTGCGCTGTCCGAGCATGTTGTCGTTCTCCCTGTCGATGCGGCTGAGTCTACCGTCCGTCCGGCTCTCAGCGGGGCGGTGGCGGACGGACGGTGTGCTGTTCTGGCGCAGTGCCATCATGTCGCGCAGATCATGGACCCGGCGCATGCCGTTCGGTTCCGCGCCAGCGCTCCTCGGGCGTCGCGCGCACTAAACGCTCAGGCCGAGTTTTTCCGCCTTGCGCAGCCACGTCTGGCGTTGTTCCTCGGTGGAAGTGCGGATCGGCGAGAACTCGCTCAGGCGGCGCGTCCTGATTCCGCAGAAGCCCAGCACGGTGCGCACCATCTGCCGGTGCGCCGGGGCGCCGTAGACCCAGCGGAAGTACCAGCTCGGCGTGTCCAGGGTCACCAGCAGGTCGGCGCTGCGGCCAGTGAGCAGCTTGTCCCATGCTTGCGAGCGGCCGCGGAACTTGAAGGCGAAGCCGGGCAGGAACACCCGGTCGAGAAAGCCCTTGAGCAGCGCCGGCACGCCGCCCCACCAGACCGGGTAGACGAACACCAGGTGTTCGGCCCAGTGGATCTCCCGCTGCGCCTCGAGCAGATCCGGCTCAAGCGTCTGGCTGTGCTCGTAGCCGTCGTGCAGGATCGGGTCGAACTGCAGCTCGCCCAGCGCCAGGACGCGCACCGCGTGTCCCTTGCTGCGCGCGGCGTTGGCGTAGGTCTCGCCGAGCGCGTGGCAGAAGCTGGCGGCTTTCGGCGTGCCGAAGATCATCAGGATGCGTTTGCCGTCGCCTTCCAGGCGCGTTGCGCCGCTGCGCGCATCGCTCATGGCGTGTTTCCCAGCATGTCTTGCGGGCGTACCCACTGGTCGAACTGCTCGCTGGTCAGGTGTCCCAGCGCCAGGGCCGCTTCGCGCAGGGTGCTGCCTTCGGCGTAGGCCTTCTTGGCGATCTCGGCGGCCTTGTCGTAGCCGATGTGCGGGTTCAGCGCGGTCACCAGCATCAGCCCGCGCTCCAGGTGCGCGGCCATCTGCGTGGCGTCCGGTTCCAGACCGGCGACGCAGTGTTCGTTGAAGTTGCGGCAGCCATCGGCGAGCAGGCGGATCGATTGCAGCAGGTTGTGGATGATCACCGGCTTGAACACGTTCAACTGCAGATGGCCCTGGCTCGCGGCGAAGGCGATGGTGGCGTCGTTGCCCATCACCTGGCAGGCGAGCATCGACAGCGCTTCGCACTGGGTAGGGTTGACCTTGCCGGGCATGATCGAACTGCCCGGCTCGTTGGCCGGCAGCTTGACCTCGGCGAAGCCGGCGCGTGGGCCTGAGCCGAGCAGGCGCAGGTCGTTGGCGATCTTCATCAGCGCCACGGCGAGTGTCTTCAGCGCGCCGCCGAGGGCCACCAGCGGCTCGTGGCCGGCGAGGGCGGCGAACTTGTTCGGCGCGGTGACGAAGGGCAGACCGGACAACGCGGCCAGCTCTGCGGCGACGGCTTCGGCGAAGCCATGCGGCGCGTTGAGGCCGGTGCCCACCGCGGTGCCGCCCTGGGCCAGCTCGCAGACCGCCGGCAGGGTCGCGCGAATCGCCTTCTCCGCATAGTGCAGCTGGGCGACGAAGCCGGACAGTTCCTGGCCGAAGGTGATCGGCGTGGCGTCCATCATGTGCGTGCGGCCGGTCTTGACCAGCTTGATGTGCCGCGCCGATTGCTCGGCGAGGCCGTCGGCGAGTTCGGCGATGGCCGGCAGCAACTGGTCATGCACCGCCTGCGCGGCGGCGATGTGCATGGCGGTGGGGAAGCAGTCGTTGGAGCTTTGCGCGCGGTTGACGTGGTCGTTGGGGTGCACCGGTGTCTTGCCGCCGCGCTGGCCGCCGGCGATCTCGTTGGCGCGACCGGCGATCACCTCGTTGACGTTCATGTTGCTCTGCGTGCCGCTGCCGGTCTGCCAGACCACCAGCGGGAACTGGTCGTCGTGCTTGCCGGCCAGGACCTCGTCGGCGGCCTGCTCGATCAACCGGGCGATGTTGGAGGGCAGCTCGCCGATGCGGTCGTTGACCCGCGCCGAGGCTTTCTTCACCAGGGCCAGCGCGTGCAGCAGGGCCAGGGGCATGCGCTGGTCGCCGATCGCGAAGTTGATCAGCGAGCGTTGGGTCTGTGCGCCCCAATAGGCGTCTTCGGGGACCTCGATGGCGCCCAGGCTATCGGTTTCGGTGCGGCTCATGGCGGCGTCCTTCCAGTACGTTCAGGCAGTTTTAGTCTGCGCGGCGAGGCGCGGGGTTCCGCCCGAGCCTACAGGATCGCCGCGCGGCGATGCACGAACGAGCGGGCGTTCCGCGCCGCTTCGCTGGGCCCGGCGCGCCTTGAGGCCGGCACCGGCTTGGGCGCAGAATGCCGTTCCGCGCTGTCAAACAGCCCGAATTCTCTACGCAAGGAACACTCGATGACGTTATTCCGCACCCTGTGTGCCGCCGCACTCTTCGCCGCCGTGAGCGCCCCGGCCATGGCCGATACGGCCAGCCACAACGCCCAGGCGGAAAAATTCCTCAAGCTCGCGCATGCCGACAAACTGACCACGCCGGTCTACTCCCAGGTGCAGCAGATGTTCGCCCAGCGCTTCGCCGAGGCGAAGGCGCCGGAGTCGAAGAAGGCCACGCTGGAGAGCTACCAGGCCAAGGCCAACGCCGCGCTGGACAAGGCCGTGGGCTGGAACAAGATCAAGCCGGACATGGTTGCGCTGTACACCAGCAATTTCACCGAGAAGGAACTCAAGGACCTGATCGACTTCTACCAGTCGCCGCTGGGCAAGAAGGTTCTCGAGAAGATGCCGACCCTCACCGCGCAATCCGCGCAACTGACCCAGGCCAAGCTGGAAAGCGCGGTGCCGGAGGTCAACAAACTCCTGCAGGACATGAGCAGCGAACTCGGCGCCGGCAGCCCGGCTAAATCCGGGAGCCCCGCGAAATGATGATGCAGGAGCGCATCCGCGAGGCGCTGGGTGGCCTGTCCACCCATCACCTCGAACTGGTCAATGAGAGCCACATGCACAGCCGGGGCGAAGATACGCACTTCAAGGCGGTCATCGTCAGCCCGGAGTTCGCCGGGCTGAATGCGGTGCGCCGGCATCAGAAGGTCTACGCGGCACTCGGCGAGCTGATGGGCCAGTTCCACGCGCTCGCGCTGCACACCTACACCCCGGAGGAATGGGCGGCGCAGGGCTCCGCGCCGGAATCGCCCACCTGCCTGGGCGGTTCCAAGCACGATCATTGATGCCCGCCCGGAGCGAATCCGGGCCTTCAATCTTCCCCAGTGGTAGTCGTTCCGCTGACTACACTCCAGTCACTTGAGAACAATCGAGTGCGCCGATGCGGAAGAAAACCCTGCTTTCGTTTGCGCTGGTGACCGGCGTTCTCGCCCTCGCCACGCCGCTCGTAGTGGCGTACCGGCTGGCGCAGCAGGATGGCCACGACGAGGCGAACGCCTACCTTGAAAGTCTGGCCCTCGATGTCCTGCGTCGCTCCGATGCCACGCGCGCGCAGATCGATATGGCGGTGCTCCTGCTTCGATCGGGTCCGCCGCTACTGCCCTGCTCGGAGGAGCAACTGGCGCGCATGCGGGTGGTCGTCGCCCGCTCCAGCTACCTGGCCGGCTTCGGCTACCTGGACGGCACCCGCCTGATGTGTTCCACCATGGCCACGTTCGAGGCACCGGTGGAACTGGGCCCGCCGCAGCGGATCAACCCGCCCCACATCTGGTCGTGGGGCGGGGTGGCGTTGCCCGGCGTGCCCGGCGCGCTCTTCAACATCAACGCGCACGACGAGTACGCAGCGATCATCGCGCCGCAGTTGGTGATCGACATCCTCGACCAGAATTCGACCCTTTCGCTGAGCCAGGTCGGCGGTCACCCGCCGCGGATGCTTCGCACGCGGGGCGTGTTCAAGCGCGAGTGGCTGGCGCACTACGATGGCAAGCCCGCCGAGTTCACCGATGCCGAGCACTTCGTCGTGGTGCGCCCGTCGCATAACGGGCAAAACGAGGTTTTCGCCGCCATGACGCGCGACCAGGTCGAGGGCCTGGTCAGGAGCGCCGCCTGGCGCAGGATGCCCATCGGGCTGCTGGTCGGCGTGCTGCTGGCGACGCTGGTGTTCCTCATCGCGCGCAATCGGCTGTCGTTCAAGACGGAGTTGCAGGCGGCGCTCAAGCGCCACGAATTCTTCCTGCTCTACCAGCCGGTGATCGACCTGCGCCATGGCTGCTGCACGGGCGCCGAAGCGCTTATCCGCTGGCGTCGCAGCGACGGCGTGGTGGTCCCGCCGATGGTGTTCATTCCCGCCGCGGAAAAGAGCGGGATGATCCAGAAGATCACCGCCAGCGTCCTGCAGATGGTCGCGCGGGATACCGCCGAGCTGCTGCGCAACAACCCGCAGACCCACATCGCGATCAATTTCTCCGCCGAGGACCTGCATTCGCCGCAGACCGAGTCGCGCCTGCAGGCATTGGTCCGCGAATGCGGCGCGGCCTCGCACAACATCATCATCGAGGCCACCGAGAGCGGCCTGATGTCCCCGGAAAAGGCCCGCGGAATCCTGGCGAGGATTCGCCAGCAGGGATTCAAGGTGGCCATCGACGACTTCGGCACCGGCAATTCCAGCCTGTCCTACCTCGCCACCTACGATCTGGACTTCCTCAAGATCGACAAGAGCTTCGTGGATGACCTGGGCAACGACGCCTCGAGAACCCAGATGGCCTTCCACATCATCCAGATCGCCCGCAGCCTGGGCCTGCAGATGATCGCCGAGGGCGTGGAAACCGAGCGCCAGCGCGACATCCTGCGTGACGCCGGCGTGCAGTTCGCCCAGGGCTACGTGTTCGGCAAGCCGATGCCGATGGCCGATCTCGCCGAGTTCATCCGCTAGCGCAACGGGCCGGCGGTCGGGGAGCCCTGACGCCTGCGCGGGCGCAGGCCGTCGAAAACCGCCGGGCTTTTTCGCCGGCCGGCTACACGAGCGCGACGCGGAAACGTAGACTGCGCGACCACGCCGATCCGGGCGTTTTCATGAGGCGCTTCGGGCCTTGCGTCCGTGCGCTGAGTCCGCCCTTTGCGAGGGTGACCACTGAAAGGTAAATCCATGACCGACAAGATCGTCGTCGCGGCGCTGTACAAGTTCGTTTCCCTGCCGGACTACGTCGCGCTGCGTGAACCGCTGCTGCAGACCCTGCTCGAAAACGGCATCAAGGGCACCCTGTTGCTCGCCGAGGAGGGCATCAACGGCACCGTCTCCGGCTCGCGCGCCGCCATCGACGCGCTGTTCGCCTGGTTCGCCCGCGACCCGCGCCTGGCCGACGTGGACCACAAGGAGTCCTTCTGCGAGGAGCAGCCGTTCTACCGCACCAAGGTCAAGCTGAAGAAGGAGATCGTCACCCTCGGCGTGCCGGGTGTGGACCCCAACGCCCGCGTCGGCACCTACGTCGAGGCGAAGGACTGGAACGCGCTGATCGACGACCCCGAGGTGCTGGTGATCGATACCCGCAACGACTACGAAGTGGCGATCGGCAGCTTCGAGGGCGCGGTCGATCCGCAGACCAAGTCGTTCCGCGATTTCCCCGAGTACGTCAAGGCGCACTTCGACCCCGCGCGGCACAAGAAGGTGGCGATGTTCTGCACCGGCGGCATCCGCTGCGAGAAGGCCTCCAGCTACATGCTCGGCGAGGGTTTCGAGGCGGTCTATCACCTCAAGGGCGGCATCCTCAAATACCTCGAGGAAGTGCCGGAGAGCGAAACCCGCTGGCGCGGCGACTGTTTCGTCTTCGACAACCGGGTCACCGTGCGCCACGATCTCTCCGAGGGCGACTACGACCAGTGCCACGCGTGCCGCACGCCGATCTCGGTCGCGGACCGCGAATCCGAGCACTACGCGCCCGGCATCAGTTGCCCGCATTGCTGGGACAGCCTGAGCGAGAAGACCCGCGCCGGCGCCCGCGAACGGCAGAAACAGATCGAACTGGCCAAGGCGCGCAACCAGCCGCACCCGCTGGGCCGCGATCCGCGCCAGGCCGACTGACGTTCCACAGACCCGATTCGGAGCAACCGATGGCCGCTCGCCTGATCTACGTGATGGACCCGATGTGTTCCTGGTGCTGGGGGTTCGCCCCGGTGGTCGATGCGCTGGCCGAACAGGCGCTGGCCGTCGGCGTGCCCACGCACCTGGTGGTCGGCGGGCTGCGCCACGAGCGCGCGGCGATGGAGCCAGCGGCGCGGGTGCGCACGCTGGGTTACTGGCAGGCGGTGAATGCCACCACCGGGCAACTGTTCAATTTCAACGAGGGGTTGCCGGAGGGGTTCGTCTACGACACCGAGCCGGCCTGCCGCGCGCTGGTCGCGGCGCGCGAGCTGGACGAGGACAGCGTCTGGCCGCTGCTGGAGCTGATCCAGCGCGCCTTCTACCAGGAGGGCCGCGACGTCACCCTGCCGCCGGTGCTGGTGGAACTGGCCGAGCGTGCGGGCATCCCGTGGATCGAATTCGCCGCGGCCTTCGACGAGTTGGAAATCCGCGAGCAGACCGCCGGTGACTTCGCCTGGGCGCAGAACCTCGGCATCGCCGGGTTCCCCACGCTGCTCGCCGAGCACGACGGGCAGATGGCGCTGCTGACCAACGGCTACCAGCCGCTGGAGCACCTGGCGCCGCTGCTGACCCGCTGGCTGGAGCGCAACGTCCGGGGCTGATCCGCGCCCGGTCTTTCCGAGGCATCAGGGACGCAGGATGATCTTCTCCGCGCTGCCGGCGTTCACCTCGGCGTAGGCCGCCAGGCCCTGCTCCAGCGGCATTTCGCGCAATCCCGTCGGCAGTGGCAGGCGTTCCTCGTCGAACAGGCGGCCGAACGCATCCAGCATCGCCGCGCACTGGGTGGCGTCGTACAGCAACGAGTTGACCCCGACCACCGAGCCTCCGCGGCGATACAGCGCCAACGCGGGCAACTGCACCTGGCCGTCGACCGGCGCGGCGATGATCGCGATGCGACCGAAATCCGCCAGCGCCGGAACCGCCGCCGGCAGCCAGAAGCCGGTGGTATCGAAGATCACCTCGGCGCCGCCGGGAAAGTGTGCCTGTACCTGGGCGCCCAGGTGCTCCTGCTGCTCCAGCACGATGGCCGGGATGCCGGCGGCGTTCAGGCGATCGGCCTGTTCGGGCTTGCGCACCGCCGCGAGCAACTCGGCGCCGCGCGCCCTGGCCAGCGCGAGGGCGGCACTGCCCACCGCCCCGTTGGCGCCGATCACCAGGAAACGCGTGCCGGCGTCGACCGCGGCGCGCTCCAGCGCGTCCCAGGCCGTGGTGTAGGGCACGCCGAGGGCGGCGGCCTGGACGAAGCTCAGCCGCTGCGGCTTGTGCGCCACGCCGCTGGCGGGCAGGGCGATGAACTGCGCGTGGCTGCCGTCGCGGGCGAAGCCGAGCGGCTTGCCGGTGCCCCATACGGCGGCGCCGAGCAGGTCGCCCGGGCCTTCCACGACCACACCGGCGAAGTCGCGACCCGGCACGCGCGGCAGGGTGGTGTAGGGGAAGCGGCCGAGCACGTTCTTCACGTCGCTGGGGTTCAGCCCGGCGGCTTCCACGCGCACCAGCACCTCGCCTTCGGCGGGGCGTGGCGGTGGGATGTCGCGCAGTTCGAGGGCGGCGAGGTCGCCGGTGCGGGCGAATAGCAGAGCTTTCATGGGGATTCCTCTTCGGGGGTCAGTGCAGCCACTGGGCGAGAAACTGGCGACCCAGCGGCAACAGGGCTTCGCCGATCTGCATGCCGAGCAGTCCGACCAGGGCGATGGCCGGCGGCGCGGGCGACTTGAAGTCGAGCAGGGCGTAGAGCGCACCGACACCCAGGCCGATGAGCAGCGAGATCAGGTAGTTCATCGAAACCTCCGGGTGGCGTGGGCGATGGCGGCCAGTCTATGCAGGCGCGCCGTCACGCTCCGGCCATAGGCTTCTGCCTATCGGCCAATCTCGCCGCTCAGTCGCCGTCGCGGCGCAGGTAGTCCGAGGGCGCCACGCCCAGTTCGCGGCGGAACATGTCGCTGAAGCTGCTCGGCTGATAACCCAGCGAGCGCGCCACCGTGCTCACCGGCGTGCCCTGGATCAGCGCGGCGACGGCGGTGGCGAGCAGCACCTGGCGGCGCCATTCGGCGAAGCCCAGGCCGAGGCTGCGCTGGAACAGGCGGGTCAGGGTGCGCACGCTGGCGCCGGCCTGTTCGGCGTGGCGCTCGAAGGAAATCTCCAGCGACGGCGCTGCCATCACCGCCTGGCACAGGCCGAGCAGGCGGCGGTCGGCGTCGTCGGGCAGTGGCACGCGCAACCAGGAATGCCGCGCGCGGCGCAGTTCGAGCAGGGCCAGGTTGGCCAGCGCCTCGTAGTAGCCGGGATCGTCCTGGCGCTCCTGCTCGACCAGCGCCAGCACCAGCTCGCGCAGCAGGCGGCTGACCTCGACGATGCGTACCTGCGGCTCCAGCGCCTCGGCCAGCGTCGGGCGCAGATAGATGTTGCGCATCTCCAGCTCGGAGACCACGCGAATCCCGTGCGTCACCCCCGGCGGCAGCCACACCGCGCGCTGCGGCGGCACCAGCAGCGCCTCGCGCCCGGTCTCCAGCCACATCACGCCGGAGATCGCGTAGAGCACCTGGCCCCAGGCGTGCTGGTGCGGCTCGATGTAGAGGCCGCGCGGATAGCTGCGCGCCAGCCCGCGCAGGGGCTTGCTGGTGCTGTTCAGGTCGGGGGGCGTGGCGCGGGCCATGGCATGCTCGAGGGTGGAGGCGTCGGCATCTTAGCCAAGAAGCACGGGCGCTGGCGACGCCTGCAACCCTGGCGAAAAGCGCCTCTGCCGGAGGCCATGAAGCCGGTAAACTTCGCCCGAACCCTCAACCGGAGAGCGTCCGCAATGACCGAAGAAACGGACATCCAGCCCGTCGAACCCCTCAACGCCGCCGAAGCGCGCGTGCTCGGCAGCCTGATCGAAAAGCAGCTCACCACCCCGGAAAGCTATCCACTGACCCTCAATGCGGCGGTTCTCGCGTGCAACCAGAAGACCAGCCGCGAGCCGGTGATGGAACTGACCCCCGGCCAGGTCGGCCAGGCCCTGCGTAGCCTCGAAGGGCGCGGGCTGGTGCGCCTGGTGATGGGCAGCCGCGCCGACCGCTGGGAACAGCGCGCGGACAAGACCCTCGGACTGGTCGCGCCGCAACTGGTGCTGCTCGGCCTGCTGCTGTTGCGTGGCCCGCAGACCCTCGGCGAGCTGCTCGCGCGCAGCGGCCGCATGCACGATTTCGAGGATGTGGGGCAGGTCCAGCATCATCTCGAACGCCTGGCTTCACGTCAGATGGCGGTCCAGCTGCAGCGCCAGCCCGGCCAGCGCGAGGAGCGTTTCATGCACCTGCTGGTGGACCCGGAGGAGCTGCAGGCGATCATCGCCGCGCGCGCCGAAGGCGGCGAATCCTCCACCGCTCGGGGTGGTCAGGCCGAACGCCTGGCCGAACTGGAAGCCCGCGTCGCCGCGCTGGAAGAGCGCCTGGCGCGGCTCGAAGGCTGACCTGGCCTTCCGGGGCGCAGGGCCACCGCGTCGGTGCGCACGGCGCACCCTACGGTGCGGTGCTTTGCGTGATGCGGTCGGAATGCCAATGCAATTCGTAGGGTGCGCCGCGCGCACCAAAGGTGCCGGTGCGCATGGCGCACCCTACGGTGCGACGCTTCGTGCGATGAGGTTGTGAGCCGATGCTTTCGTAGGGTGCGCCGCGCGCACCAAAGGTGCCGGTGCGCATGGCGCACCCTACGGTGCGGTGCTTCGCGCGATGAGGTCGGGAACCGATGCTTTCGTAGGGTGCGCCGCGCGCACCGAAGGTGCCGGTGCGCATGGCGCACCCTACGGTGCGGTGCTTCGCACGATGCGGTCGGAATGCCAATGCAATTCGTAGGGTGCGCATCGCGCACCCTACGGTGCGATGCTCCGGGCGATGCGGTCGGAATGCCAATGCAATTCGTAGGGTGCGGTGCTTCGCGCGATGAGGTCGGGAGCCGATGCTCTCGTAGGGTGCGCCGCGCGCACCAATACCGCAGCAGCGTGGCGCCCAAGGCTTACGCTCCAACAGGGCGACTCGTCCGCTTCAGCGTTTCCGCCCATTCGCGCAGCGGCAGCGGCGGTTGCTGCTGCCAGATGCGCGCCCACACCTGCTTCATCTGCGCCGCGCCGCCACGCTCCATCGGCAGGCGTTCGACGTAGGGGATCAGCTGCCACTGCCCGTCGCGTCGCTCCGCCAGCGGGAAGCGGAAGGGATGGAAGCCGGTCATGCCCAGGCGCAGGTCGGTGACGATCAGCTGGCCGTCGATCTCGTCGTAGCGCAGCCAGTCGCCGGTGAACCATTCCAGGCGCTTTTCCTGCGGCGAATCGGCCAGCACGGCGCGCAAGCCGGTGCCGCGGGCGAAGCGCTCGATCCGCGGCGGCTGGCTGTCGAACCAGCCGACCACCGCCTCGTGGTAATCCGCTCCGTCACGCACGATGACCCGCCAGAGCAGGCTGTTGAAGGGCGTCGGCCCGCTGAACAGCGCGTCGGCGTGGATGCCCTGGCGCGCCAGTTCCTTCTCCACCGCTTGCTCGGCCATCTGCTTGCCGACGACGGTGAATCCCAGGTACAGACTGGACAGCGCGAGCCAGCAGGGGCAGGCGCGGGGACTTGTCGCGCAGGCCGTGGAGCAGCCCGCCGATCACCGCCACCAGCAGCGGCGCGGTGTACAGCGGATCGATGATGAACACCGTCGACCGGGCGGTCGGCGTCGGCGTGAACGGCCAGAACAGCTGGGTGCCGTAGCTGGTGAAGGCGTCCAGCAGCGGATGGGTGGCAAGCACCAGCCACAGCGTGACGAACAGCCGCCCGGCGGAATAACCGGGATGCGGGCGCCAGCGCAGCAGCAGGGTGAGCGCCAGCGCCAGGCCGGTCAGCACCAGCAGGGAATGGCTGAAACTGCGGTGGTAGGTCATTCCCGCCACCGCGTCGCCGTAGTCGATCACCACGTCGAGGTCCGGCAGGGTCGCAAGCGCGGCGCCGTAGAGCAGCGCCTTGCGTCCCTGCCAGCGGCCGAGCAGGGCGGCCTGGAGCGTGGCGCCGAGTACCGCCTGGGTTATCGAATCCATGGTTGCCTCGTTCGCCGACCTTGACCGCCACGGTAATCCATCGGCGCCCGTGCGGTGGGCAACGGATCGTTGGAAAAGGTTTCCGCGGATGTCTTCGGCGCGGCGTTGCGCGCGGATCGAAGGTCAGGCGTCGCGGTCTGAGGTAGGGTAGTCACCCGCCCAACGACGAACGCCCGCCATGCTGGAAATCTCCAACGCCGTCCACCTGTCCGATGACGAGATCGAACTCACCGCGATCCGCGCCCAGGGCGCTGGCGGGCAGAACGTCAACAAGGTCTCCAGCGCGGTGCACCTGCGGTTCGACAGCCAGGCGTCGTCGCTGCCGCCGTTCTACAAGGAACGCCTGCTGGCGCTGCGCGACAGTCGCATCACCGGCGAGGGCGTGGTGGTGATCAAGGCGCAGCAGTACCGCACCCAGGAACAGAACCGCGCCGACGCCCTGGAGCGCCTGGCCGAGCTGATCCGCGACGCCGGCAAAGTGGAGAAGAAGCGCCGCCCGACCAAACCCACCCTCGGCTCGAAGAAGCGCCGCCTGGAGGGCAAGGCCAAGCGCGGCGCGATCAAGGCCGGGCGCGGGCGGGTGGATGTCTGATCGGCTTCACGGCGTTCGCCGCGCGGATGGGGCTGGCTTCGGCCCGCCCGGCGTTCAGGCGCGTGCCTGGGTGGTCTCTACCTCAGCCGCTGCGCTGACCGCACGCCGCGCGTAGCTTTGCGCGAGCACCGCGCAGACCATCAGCTGGATCTGGTGGAACAGCATCACCGGCAGGATGATCGCGCCCACCGCGCTGCTGGCGAACAGGACGTTGGCCATCGGCACGCCGCTGGCCAGGCTCTTCTTCGAGCCGCAGAAGACGATGGTGATCTCGTCCTCCTTGGAGAAGCCGAGCTTGCGCGCGAGCAGCGTGGTCATGCCCAGCGACAGGGCCAGCAGGATGCAGCAGCACACCAGCAGCCCGGCCAGCGCCGGCAGCGGAATCGACTGCCAGAGCCCCTGGATGACCGCCTCGCTGAACGCGGTGTAGACCACCAGCAGGATCGAGCCCTGGTCGAAGAACTTCAGCGAACCCTTGTGTGCATCCACCCAGCGGCCGATCCAGCGACGTGCCAGCTGGCCGGCGACGAAGGGCACGAAGAGCTGCAGGACGATCTTGCCGATGGCGTCGAGGCCGCCGTTGCTGCCCTGCACACCGAGCATCAGTTGCACCAGCAGCGGGGTGAGGAAGATGCCGATCATGGTCGAGGCCGAGGCGCTGCACACCGCCGCCGGGATGTTGCCGCGCGCCAGCGAGGTGAAGGCGATGGCCGACTGCACGGTGGCCGGCAGCGCGCAGAGGAACAGGATGCCGAGGTACAGCTGCGGCGTGACCAGCGGCGACAGCAGCGGTTTCAGCGCCAGGCCGAGCAGCGGGAAGAGCACGAAGGTGCAGCACAGCACCAGCAGGTGCAGGCGCCAGTGCAGGAAGCCGGCGAGCACCGCCTCGCGTGACAGCTTGGCGCCGTGGAGGAAGAACAGCATGCCGATGGCGAAGGTGGTCGCCCAGTGGAACACCTCGGCGACCGAGCCGCTGCACGGCAGCAGGCTGGCGGTGATCACCGTGGCGATCAGGGCGAGGGTGAGGTTGTCGGGCAGCAGGCGAGGACGGGCCATGGAATCTCTCGGCGGTGGCGTGGGTTGATCAGGTCTGCGACTCTACGCCTCGGGGAAACTTCCGACTAACGCTAGAAAGCCAGAATATGCCGCCAAACGGACATTCCACCGTTCCGCGTGAGATTCCGCAGCTGGAAAGGCTGCCGAGGCCGGTCTACGCGCGGGTGGAATCCCTCGGCAGCGATTCCTGGTCGGCGCCGCACAGCCACCCCTGGGTGCAGTTTTCCTATGCGATCCAGGGCGTGCTCGGCGTGCACACTGCCGAGGGCAGCTACGTGGCGCCGCCGCAACGGGCGATCTGGGTCCCGGCCGGGCTGCAGCATCAGGTCGGCAGCAACGCCCGCGCGGAGATGCGCAGCCTCTACATCGAACAATCGGCGGCGCCCTGGATGCCGACGCGCTGCCAGGTGGTGGAGGTCTCGCCGCTGACCCGCGAGCTGATTCGCAGCTTCACCGCGCTGCCCAGCGAATATGCCGAGGAGGGCGCCGACGGCCGCCTGGTGCAGGTGCTGCTGGACCAGTTGCGCCAGGCCAAGGAGGTCAGCCTGTCGTTGCCGCTGCCGGTGGATGAGCGCCTGCGGGTGCTCTGCGAGAGCCTGCAGGCGGACCCGGCCGACGGGCGCGATCTCGGCTACTGGGCGGCGCGCATCGGCGTGTCGGAGAAGACCCTGTCGCGGATCTTCCTGCGCGAGACCGGGCTGTCGTTCCGCGCCTGGCGCCAGCGTCTGCGCCTGCTGCACGCGCTGGCACCGCTGGAGAATGGCGAACGGGTCACCGATGTCGCCCTGAGCTGCGGCTATGAATCCACCTCGGCCTTCATCACCGCGTTCCGCCAGCACTTCGGCTGCACGCCGGGGGAATTCTTCAACATCTGACTCTGGGCAGCGGTCATTAAGTTGACGCCGGCAATATGACTTAATGCGTGCCATATGGAGATTCGCTCGGTAGAATCCGCGATTTTCCCGCGCGGCCGGTCCGCCCACCTGGAGAGCCGTGTGCCCATTCCGATCATTTTCGACACCGATCCCGGTATCGACGACGCCCAGGCACTGGCGCTGATCCTCGCCGATCCGGGCATCGAGCTGCTCGGCGTGACCACCACCTTCGGCAACGTTTCCGTCGACACGGCGACGCGCAACGCGCTGCTCCTGCTGGAGCACGCCGGCGTCGACGTGCCCGTGGCGCGGGGCATCGGCAAGCCGCTGCGCAAGGAGCCACTGCCGGTTCCGGCGCACATCCATGGCGCCGACGGTCTGGGCAACCAGAACCTCGCCGAACCGCAACGCCGGGCGATCGAGCAGAACGCCGCCGAGTTCATCATCGAGCAGACCCGCCTGCGCCCCGGCGAGATCACCCTGGTCGCGGTCGGTCCGCTGGGCAACCTGGCGCAGGCGCTGGCACTCGATCCGCACCTGGCCGGCCGGGTGGCGCGGGTGGTGGTGATGGGCGGCTCGATCCGCGAGGGCGGCAACGTCACGCCGCTGGCCGAAGCCAACATCTTCTCCGACCCGCATGCCGCGCAGCGTGTGCTCACCGCCGGCTGGCCGCTGACGCTGGTCGGCCTCGACGTCACCCACCGCACCCTCATCGACCCGCCGCGCATGGCGCGCATCGCCCATGCGCAGCCGCGCCTGGGACCGGTCCTGGCGCGCGCCTTCGACTTCTACGCGGGCTTCTATCGCACCTTTCTCGGCCGCGATGGCTGCTGCCCGCACGACAGTTGCGCGGTGGCCTGGCTGCGTCGGCCGGAGCTGTTTCGTAGCGTGCGCGGGCACCTCAACGTGGTCACCGAGGGCATCGCCGAGGGGCAGACGGTGTTCGCCGAGGCCGGTCGCGAGTTCGTCAGCGAGCGCTGGAGCGGCACGCCGCCGGTGGACGTCTGCCTGGGCGTCGACGCTGCCGCCGTGGAGGACTGGATGGAGGCGGTGCTGACCGCCGGGAACGCGATACCGCCGGCGCCGGCCTGAGCGCCGTGGCGGCGCCCGGGCGCCGCGTAGTGTCAACCAAGCGGCCGTGACAGCGGCTTCTGCGTGCTGCTGGCTTACAAGAACAATTCCAGCGATTACCGACAATCGAAAATCGAAATCTTTGGGAGTGTTCATGAAGAGCTGGCTCGACAACCTGAGCGTCACACGCAAGCTGGGACTTGGCTTCGGCATGGTGCTGATCCTTACCGTAATCCTCGCCTCGGCAGGCTGGAACAGCCTGGAAAGCGTGATTCAACGCAGCAACGCGATGAGCCAGATCAACCGGCTCGGCGACGCGCTGACGGCGCTGCGCATCGCCCGCCTGCAGTACATGCTGGCGAACGGCGACGAGAAGGCCGCCGCCGCCGTACAGCGCTCGCTGGACACCTACCTTCGCGACCACGACAAGATCCACGAACTCTTCATCAGCCCGGAGAGCACGCGCCTGCTGGAGCAGCAGTCGGCCGTGATCGCCGACTACCAGCGTTCGCTGAACCTGATGCGCGAGTCGTACAAGGCCACCCAGCAGGCGCGCCTGACGATGGGCGACAATGCGCTCAGGATCAACGACGCGATCAAGACCATCAACGCCCAGGTATTGCAGTTGCCCGGTGACGACGAGAGCCGCTTCTCGCAGTTCCGCTCGATCACCCAGACCCGGGAAGACTGGCAGATGGTGCGCTACCAGGTGCGCGGCTACACCGGCAATCCGACTGCCGACACCGAGCGCACGGCGATGACCCAGCTGGACGACACCCAGCGCGCGTTCGCCGCGTTCAAGGCCGTGTTCGGCCCGGACCATCCGCAGCTCGTCACCCAGATCGACAGTGCGCTGGGCGCCTACCACGACGCCTTGCTGGCCTTCGTCAAGGCCAACGCCGACCTCGTCGACGTGCGCGGGAAACTGACCGAACAGGCGGAGGAGATCGTCAGGTACGACGAGCGTCTGACCCAGCTGCAGGTCGACCGGCGCGACGCCGAAAGCGCCCAGGCGCGTAGCGTGCAGATCGTCGCGGCGCTGCTGGCGGTGCTCTTCGGCGTGCTCGCGGCGTGGGTCATCACCCGTCAGATCACCCGTCCGCTGCGCGATACCCTGGTCGCGGTGGAACGTATCGCCGCCGGCGACCTGGCGCAGAGCCTCGTCGTCGAGCGCCGCGACGAACTGGGCATGCTGCAGCAGGGCATCCAGCGCATGGGCGCGACCCTGCGCGAGCTGATCGGCGGGATTCGCGACGGCGTCACCCAGATCGCCAGCGCGGCCGAAGAGCTGTCCGCGGTGACCGAGCAGACCGCCGCCGGGGTCAATACGCAGAAGATCGAGACCGACCAGGTCGCCACGGCCATGCACGAGATGTCCGCCACCGTGCAGGAAGTCGCGCGCAACGCCGAACAGGCCTCGCTGGCGGCCTCGCAGGCCGATGGCGAAGCCCGCGAGGGCGACCGGGTGGTGATCGAGGCCATCGCCCAGATCGAGCGGCTGGCCCAGGAGGTGGTGCGCTCCTCGGACGCCATGGGCGTGCTGCAGACCGAGAGCAACAAGATCGGCAGCGTGGTCGATGTGATCAAGGCGGTGGCCGAGCAGACCAACCTGCTGGCGCTCAATGCGGCCATCGAAGCGGCGCGGGCCGGCGAGGCCGGACGCGGGTTCGCCGTGGTCGCCGATGAGGTGCGCGCCCTGGCGCGACGCACGCAGAACTCCACCGAGGAAATCGAGGTGCTGGTCGCCGGCCTGCAGCAGGGCACGCAACAGGTCGCCACCATCATGCAGGGCAGCCGCGCGGTCACCGATACCAGCGTGGAGTTGAGCCGCAAGGCCGGCAGCGCGCTGGAAAACATCACCGGCACGGTGTCGAACATCCAGTCGATGAACCAGCAGATCGCCGCGGCGGCCGAGCAGCAGAGCGCGGTGGCCGAGGAGATCAGCCGCAGCGTGGTCAACGTGCGCGACATTTCCGAGCAGACCGCCACGGCGGGCGAGGAAATCGCCAAGTCGAGCGTCGAACTGGCGCGCCTCGGCGGTCAGCTGCAGGCCATGGTCGGCCACTTCCGCGTCTGAGACGCCGCTCAGCCGCTGATCGATTCGCCGCCTGCGAGGTTCTCCAGGCATGCCCGCAGGCGACGAATCTGCTCCTGTTGCTGCGCCAGCGCACGGCGCAGTTCGGCGCAGCCGGATTTCCGCTCGTCCTGCTGCCAGCGCCGGCTACGCCAGGTGTAGAAGGTGGTGTCGGACATGCCGTGGCGCCGGCACAGTTCGGCGGCCGGCACGCCGGCCGCCGCCTCGGCGAGAATCACGGCGATCTGCTCGTCGCTGAAACGCGGTTTGCGCATGGCTTCGCCCTCAGCGTGCGCCGTCGGCGCGCGGCGCGACGGTCACCAGCAGGATGCCGCCGACGATCGCCAGCACGCCGGCGACCAGCGTCAGGCTGAGGCTTTCGCCCAGGAAGATCACCGCCATGAGCAGGCCGACCACCGGCACACCGAGCATCGCCGAGGACATGCTGGTGGTGGACAGCCACATGCTCGCCGCATTCACCGCGCAGAAGCAGAAGGCCGTCGCCAGCGGGCCGACGAACAACGCCACCTGCCAGAACGTGCGCGATCCATCGCCGCTGAACGGCCCCTCGACGAGCCAGGCGATCGCCAGCAGCGGCACGCTCGCCGTGAGCATCTGCCAGGGCGCCAGTTGGTAGGCGCTGGCGCTGCCCTTCGCGTGGCGCAGGTGAAGGATGCACAGCGCCCAGCAGAACGAGGCGGCGAGCAGCATCAGGTTGGCCTTCACCAGGCGGCCGTCGCTCCAGTCCAGCGCCAGCGGGTTGAACAGCACGGCGACGCCCAGCACACCGAGCAGGGTGCCGGCCAGCTGGCGGGGGGAAAGCCGTTCGCGGAAGAACAGGATCGCCGCCGGCGTCACCCACAGCGGCGTGGTGTAGGCGAGCACCGCCGAGCGCCCGGCCGGGATGTCGAGCATGGCGATGGCGCCGAGCACGGTGAAGGCGAGCATCTGCAGCAGCCCGACGCTGGCGATCAGCGGCAGGTCGCGGCGGCGCGGCAGGCGCAGGGTGCCGGTGACGATCTGCACGACGAACAGGCACAGGCAGCCGAGGACGAAGCGGGTGGCCGAGAACCAGATCGGCGTGACGTGCGCCAGACCGGTCTTCATCACCGGCCAGTTCGCGCCCCAGACCAGGATCGCCACCAGCAGCAGGGCGATGCCCTGGGTGCGGGTGGAGAACAGCGAACGGCGCGCGTCCGGGGTGGCGGTGCAGGCGTTGCGAGAGTGGGCCATGGATATCCTCCAGCGCGGCTAGGGTTGTGGCTGGAGAAAACTTTATTACTCCCTGAGGGGAGAGTTTTTCTCAAATTCATTGCGCTTATGGCTTTTTGAAGATATTCACTCTCCAAAATCTTATTTGCGGAGAATATCTCTCTCATGCGCCAGCTCGACCGAACCGACATCGGCATTCTCAACCGTCTCCAGGAGAACGCCCGCATCACCAATGCCGAGCTGGCCCGCTCGGTGAACCTGTCGGCGACGCCGTGCTTCAACCGGGTCAAGGCAATGGAGGAACTCGGCCTGATCCGCCAGCAGGTGACGCTGCTGGCGCCGGACCTGCTAGGGCTGCACGTCAACGTGTTCATCCACGTCAGCCTGGAGAAGCAGGTGGAAGACGCGCTGCAGCGTTTCGAGCAGGCGATCGCCGAGCGGCCGGAAGTGATGGAGTGCTACCTGATGACCGGCGACGCCGACTATCTGTTGCGGGTGCTGGTGCCGACCATCCAGGCGCTGGAGCGCTTCATCCTCGATCACCTGACCAAGGTGCCGGGCGTGGCCAACATCCGCTCGAGCTTCGCGCTCAAGCAGGTGCTCTACAAGACCGCGCTGCCGCTGCCGGCCAATGGCCTGACCCTGGCCTGACTGCGCATCAGGCGCCGAGGCGCGCGAACACCTCGTCGCACCGTGCCGCCAGGATGAAGTCGTTGCGGTGGACATCGTGGATCTTGTGGGTCCACCAGTTGACCCGCACCTTGCCCCACTCGACCCGCAGCGCCGGATGATGGTTTTCCGCCTCCGCCAGTTCACCGATGGCATTGGCGAAGGCCAGCGCCGCCTTGAAGTCGGCGAAGGCGAAGTCGCGCTCCAGTTGCCGCACACCGTCGCGAGTCACCAGGGACCAGTCCGGAAGCTGTGCATGCAGGGCCGAAATCGCCTGCTCGTCGAGGACCGGCGCATCGGCGCGGCAGGCTTCGCAGGGGAGTTTTCCGAGGTCGTTCATGGTTGCTCCGTGATCAGGTTGTCCGTGGTTTCGGACACCGGCGGCAGCACAACGTCCGGGCGCAGGGTGGCGATCAGGGCACGCACGCTACCCGGCAGCGCCTCCAGCTCGCGCACCAGGATGCTGCGCTCGCGCATGGCCCAGGGTTCGTCCAGCTCCACCGTCGCCAGCTGCATGGTGCGGCTGTGCCGGCGCGCCGCCGATTCGGGAATGATGCCGATGCCGACGCCGGCCTCGACCATCCGGCAGATCGCCTCGAAGCTGGACATCTGGATGCGCAGTGAAAGGGTTTCGCCGAGGCGCTCGACGTGGTCGCGGAGGAAGCTGAGCAGGGTGCTGCCGTCGTGCAGGCCGATGTGCTGGTAGGCGAGCGTCTGGCGTAGGGTGACGCGCTGCTCGCTGGCCAGCGGATGGCCCAGCGGCACCGCCAGCACCAGGTGGTCGGTGCTGAAATGCAGCACCTGCAGCCCGGTCGCTTCCACCGGCCCGGCGATGATCCCGAGGTCGGCGGCGCCGTCGAGCACGCCGCGGACGATGTCGCGGCTGAGTTTTTCCTGCAGGTCCACCGTGACCGCCGGGCGCTCGGCGAGGAAGCGCGCCAGCACCTCGGGAAGGAACTCGGTCACCGCCGTGGTGTTGGCGTAGATGCGGATGTGCCCGGCGGTTTCGGTGCCGTTGCTGGCGAACTCGCTCTTCAGGTAATCGACCTGGCGCATGATCAGACGCGCGTGCTGCAGCAGGCGCTCGCCCGCCGGAGTCAGCTCTACGCCACGGCTGTCGCGATAGAGCAGGCGGCTGCCGAGCTGGCCTTCGAGGGCCTTGATCCGCGCGCTGGCCGCGGCCGGCGAAAGAAACGCGCGGCGCGCGCCCTGGGTCAGGCTGGGCGATTCGGCGATGTGGATGAACAGCCGCAGGTCGGCCAGATCGAAATGCATGCGCTGTTTTCCCTCGTAGAACGCAAGGTCGAGTGCTCGCGAATTGACAACAGTCCGTAGGGAGGGCTTCAGCCGACCGTTGCCCGCCCTGCGGTAAATCGGTAGCCCACGGGTTCTATTCGTAGGGTGGGCTTCAGCCCACGCGCTAAGTCGCGGGCGAGTATTGGTGGGCTGAAGCCCACCCTACGGTGTGTGCCGCTCAACCCGGCACTGCGTTCAGCATAACCGAACGCTGGTATACGTAATTGCAAATTCTCAGAACGCCGGTCGCGCAGCATGATCCGCCCACAACAATAACCGCTGCGGAAATTCACCCATGAGCGATTCTGCTTTCAGTGCCTGGATCGGGCGTACCGAGGAGGCTCACGATCAGTTGAGCCGCAACCTGCTCAAGCGCATCGCCGCCACTTTCGACGAGCCCACGCCGGCCCACGGCGAGGCACTGCCGCCGCTGTGGCAGTGGTGCTTCTTCCAGGAGCCGATCGCCGAAAGCGGCCTCGGCGGCGACGGCCATCCGGCGCGCGGCGGCTTCCTGCCGCCGGCCGACAACCGCAACCGCATGTGGGCCGGCGGGCGGCTGGAGTTTCACGAGCCGCTGCGTGCCGGCGGCGAAGCCGGGCGCGTATCGACCATCACCCACATCGAGGAAAAGCACGGCCGCACCGGCGCGCTGCTGTTCGTCACCGTGCGCCATGACTACTTGCAGGACGGCCGCCTGGCGATCCGCGAGGAGCAGGACATCGTCTACCGCGAACCGACGCCCCCGAAGACGGCCAGCGGCGAGTTGCCGGCGGCGGGCGACTGGAGCGAAGCGGTGGAGCCGACGCCGACCCTGCTGTTCCGCTACTCGGCGGTGACTTTCAACGGCCATCGCATCCACTACGACTTCCCCTACGTGACCGGCACCGAGGGCTACTCCGGCCTGGTGGTGCACGGCCCGATGATCGCCACCCTGAACCTGCGCGCGTTCTGCCGCGCCAACCCGCAGGCGCGCCTGCGCCGCTTCGCCTACCGCGGCGTTCGTCCGCTGATCGCGCCGCAGCCGTTCGAGGTCGGCGGGCGCATCGTCGCGCCGGGCAAGGCCGAGCTGTGGGCCGGCAACGCCGGTGGCATCGCGCAGAGCGCGGAAGTGGAATTCGACCCGGCGTAATCCGTCCATCCGTGACGACGCCCCATCCGATCGGCGCCGGTGCGCCCGACAAGAACAAGAGGACGCTATGAAGACCTACGACCAGGACGAACTGAATGCCATCCGTGACGGCGTGCGCGCGCTCTGCGCCGAGTTCCCCGCCGAGTACTGGCGCAAGATCGACGAGGAAAAGGGCTTTCCCGAAGCCTTCGTCAAGGCGCTGACCGAGGCCGGCTGGCTCTCGGCGATGATTCCCGAGGAATACGGCGGCTCCGGCCTTGGCCTGGCCGAGGCCTCGGTGATCCTCGAGGAGGTGAACCACTGCGGCGGCAACTCCGGCACCGTGCACGGGCAGATGTACAACATGTTCACCCTGCTGCGGCACGGCAGCGAGGAGCAGAAGCGCTACTACCTGCCGAAGCTGGCCAGCGGCGAGTTGCGCCTGCAGTCGATGGGCGTCACCGAACCCACCACCGGCACCGATACCACCAAGATCAAGACCACCGCGGTGCGCCAGGGCGACAAGTACGTGATCAACGGGCAGAAGGTGTGGATCTCGCGCATCCAGCATTCCGACCTGATGATCCTGCTGGCGCGCACCACGCCGCTGGCCGAGGTGAAGAAGAAGTCCGAGGGCATGTCGATCTTCCTGGTCGACCTGCGCGAAGCCATCGGCCACGGCCTGACCGTGCAGCCCATCGCCAACATGGTCAACCACGAGACCAACGAGCTGTTCTTCGACAACCTGGAGATTCCCGCCAGCAGCCTGATCGGCGAAGAGGGCAAGGGCTTCAAGTACATCCTCGACGGGCTCAACGCCGAGCGCACGCTGATCGCCGCCGAGTGCATCGGCGACGGTCGCTGGTTCATCGAGAAGGCCAGCGCCTATGCCCGCGACCGCGTGGTGTTCGGCCGGCCGATCGGGCAGAACCAGGGCGTGCAGTTCCCCATCGCCGAGGCGCACATCGAGATCGAGGCCGCCGACCTAATGCGCTGGCGCGCCTGCGCCGAATACGACAGCGGCATCAATGCCGGGGCGGCGGCCAACATGGCCAAGTACCTGGCGGCCAAGGCCAGCTGGGAGGCGGCGAACGCCTGCCTGCAGACCCACGGTGGTTTCGGCTTCGCCAACGAGTACGACGTCGAGCGCAAATTCCGCGAGACGCGCCTGTACCAGGTGGCGCCGATCTCCACCAACCTGATCCTGTCCTACGTGGCCGAGCATTTGCTCGAACTGCCGCGTTCGTTCTGACCTGGGGCGGTGGGCTGAAGATTGGTGGGCTGAAGCCCACCCTACGCCGGACCCTCTTTGTAGGGTGGGCTTCAGCCCACCAACCACCGCGCCACTGACCGCCTGGACGGAAGATCAACGATGCACATCGACCACCTGGATCACCTGGTACTCACCGTCGCCGACCTCGACGTCACGGTGGATTTCTACACCCGCGTGCTGGGCATGCAGGAAGTGACCTTCGGCGAGGGGCGCAAGGCGCTCGGTTTCGGCATGCAGAAGATCAACCTGCACCAGGCCGGCAGGGAATTCGAGCCCAAGGCCGAGCGCCCGACGCCGGGCTCGGCGGACCTCTGCTTCATCGTCGCCACGCCGCTGGAGGAGGTCATCGCGCACCTTGAAACGCAAGGCGTGGCGATCCTCGAAGGGCCGGTGCGACGCACCGGCGCTACGCAGCCGATCCGCTCGGTCTACGTGCGCGACCCCGATTTCAACCTGATCGAACTCTCGAATCCGCTGGACGAAGGACAAAAATAATGAGCGAACACACCCGGCAACTGACCGCCTTCCTGGCCGATCTCGCGTATGAAGACGTGCCCGACGCCGTGCTGGCGCGCACCGAGGACCTGTTCCTCGACTGGCTCGGCTCGGCGCTGGCCAGCCAGGGCTCGCACCCGATTCCGCTGTTCGAGCGCTATGCGCAGAAGATGGGCCCGGCCAGCGGCCCGGCGAACATCCTGGTCAACGGCAGCCGCAGCTCGGCGTACTTCGCCGCCCTGGTGAACGGTGCCAGCTCGCACCTGGTGGAGCAGGACGACCTGCACAACAGCTCGGTGCTGCACCCGGCGACGGTGGTGTTCCCCGCCGTGCTGGCCGCCGCGCAGGACCGTGGCAAGTCCGGCCGCGCGCTGCTGCTGGCGGCGCTGGCCGGTTACGAGGCGGGCATCCGCATCGGCGAATTCATGGGCCGCTCGCACTACCGCATCTTCCACACCACGGCCACGGTCGGCACCCTCGCCGCGGCGGTGGCGGTCGGCAAGCTGCTGGAATTCGACCAGGAGCAGTTCACCAACCTGCTCGGCAACGCCGGCACCCAGGCCTCCGGGCTCTGGGAGTTCCTCCGCGACGCGGCGGACTCCAAGCAGTTGCACACGGCCAAGGCCGCCGCCGACGGGCTGCTCGCCGCCTACCTGACCGAGGACGGCCTGACCGGGGCGCGCAACATCCTCGAGGGCGAGCAGGGCATGGCCGCCGGGATGTCCAGCGATGCCGACCCGAGCAAACTGTCCGACCGCCTCGGCAGCCGCTGGGCGCTGGTGGAGACCTCGTTCAAGTTCCACGCCTCCTGCCGTCACACCCATCCGGCCGCCGACGCCCTGCTGCAGCTGATGCAGCGCGAAGGGCTCAGCCATGAGCAGATCGAGCAGGTCACCACCCGCGTGCACCAGGGCGCCATCGACGTGCTCGGTCGCGTGGTGGTACCGCAGACCGTGCACCAGGCGAAGTTTTCCATGGGCACGGTGCTGGGCCTGATCGCCGTGCACGGCAAGGCGCAGCTCACCGAATTCCACACCCTGGCGCTGACCGACCCGAACGTCTCGGCGTTCCGCGAGAAGGTCAGCATGCAGCTCGACCCCGAGGTCGACGGCGCCTACCCGGCGCGCTGGCTCGGCCGGGTCGAGGTGACCACCACCGACGGGCGCCGGCTGGCCGCCGCCATCGACGAGCCGAAGGGCGATCCAGGCAACACCCTCAGCCGCCCCGAACTGGAAGACAAGTTCCGCCGCCTGCTGGCCTTCGCCGGCGCGCGTTCGCCCGAGCAGGCCGACGCGCTGATCGCCCTGGTCTGGCGCCTGCGCGAGCTGGACGACCTCGGCGTGTTGGCCTGAGTCGCGGATCGGTGCGCAGGGCGCACCCTACGGGCGCCGCGATCACCAACGAGTCGTAGGGTGGATCGCGCTTCATCGATCCACCGAGCGGCCGGCGCCGCCACAAACAAGAAACACAGGAACCGGACATGAACGACATCGCACACAACCCGCGTCCGCTGGACGGCATCACCGTGGTCAGCCTTGAACACGCCATCGCGGCGCCGTTCTGCACCCGCCAGCTGGCCGACCTCGGCGCCCGCGTGATCAAGGTCGAACGCCCTGGCGTAGGCGACTTCGCCCGCGGCTACGACGAGCGCGTCAATGGCCTGGCCTCGCACTTCGTCTGGACCAACCGCTCGAAGGAAAGCCTGAGCCTGGACCTCAAGCAGGACGATGCGACGAAGATCCTCGACGCCCTGCTGCAGGACGCCGACGTGCTGGTGCAGAACCTCGCACCCGGCGCGGCGGCGCGCATGGGCCTGTCGTTCGAGGCGCTGCACGAGCGCTTCCCGAAGCTGATCGTCTGCGACATCTCCGGCTACGGCGAGGGCGGCCCCTACGAGAAGAAGAAGGCCTACGACCTGCTGATCCAGAGCGAGGGCGGCTTCCTGTCCGTCACCGGCGGGCCGGGCGAAGAGGAGATGGCCAAGGCCGGCTGCTCGATCGCCGACATCGCCGCGGGTATGTACGCCTACAGCAGCATCCTTTCCGCGCTGCTGCTGCGCGGCCGCACTGGTCAGGGCAGCCGCATCGACGTGAGCATGCTGGAAAGCCTGGTGGAGTGGATGGGCTACCCGATGTACTACGCCTACCAGGGGGCGAATCCGCCACCCCGTGCCGGCGCCGCGCACTCGACGATCTACCCCTACGGCCCGTTCCCGGCCGGCGACGGCGGTACGGTGATGCTCGGCCTGCAGAACGAGCGCGAGTGGGCGGCGTTCTGCGACAAGGTGCTGCTGCAGCCGGAGCTGGCGGTGGACGAGCGCTTCTCGGCCAACTTCAAGCGCTCGACCAACCGCGCTGAATTGCGCGGGATCATCGTCGAGTCCTTCGCCAAACTCAGCGCCGAGCAGGTGATCGAGCGCCTGGAGCAGGCACAGATCGCCAACGCTCACGTCAACGACATGGCCGGTGTCTGGGCCCATCCGCAGCTCAAGGCGCGCGACGGCTGGCGCGAGATCGACAGCCCGGCGGGCACGCTCCCGTCGCTGCTGCCGCCGGGGCGCAGCAACGCTTTCAGCCCGCGCATGGACGCCGTGCCCGGCCTCGGCCAGCATTCGGCGCAGATCCTCGCCGGGCTGGGTTATTCCAGCGACGAGGTGGCGCGCCTGCGCGACAGCGGCGTCATCTAGACGCCGCGTCCTCCGAACGATCCCTCTTCCCGCGGGAGAGGACCGGGGAGCGCCACGCTCCCCGCCACAACAAGAGAAGAACCATGAGTGCATCCCCCCTTCGCACGGCCCTGTTCGTGCCCGGCAGTCGCCCGGAGCGTTTCGCCAAGGCGCTGGCCAGTGGCGCCGATACCGTCATCGTCGATTTCGAGGACGCCGTTGAGGAGCCGCTCAAGCGCCAGGCGCGCGACAACCTGGCGGCGTTCCTCGCGGCCGAACCCGGCGTGCGCCTGCTGGTGCGGGTCAACGCCCCGGAACACGCCGAGCACGCCGCAGACCTGGCGTTCTGCAAGGCCCAGGCGGGCGTCGCCGGCGTGCTGCTGCCCAAGGTGGAAAGCGCCGCGCAGGTGGCTGCGGTGGCCGCCGTCGGCAAGCCGGTGTGGCCGATCATCGAGAGCGCGCGCGGCCTGCTGGCGCTGGCCGAGATCGCCGGCGCGCCGGGTGTGGAGCGCCTGTCGTTCGGCGGCCTGGACCTGGCCCTGGACCTCAACCTGCAAAGCGGCAGCGAGGGCGCCGGACGCGTGCTCGACCAGGCGCGCTACTCGGTGCTGTTGCACTCGCGCGGCGCCGGGCTGGCCGCGCCGCTGGACGGCGTGCATCCGGCCATAGGCGATACCGAGGGGCTGCGTGCCTCGATCCGCCTGGCGGCTGGCATGGGTTTCGCCGGCGCGTTGTGCATTCATCCCCGGCAGGTCGAGGTGATTCACCAGGCGCTGGCGCCCAGCGCCGAGGAGCTGGCCTGGGCGCAACGGGTCATCGACGCCGGCAGTGGCGGCGCGGGGGCCTATCAGGTCGACGGGCAGATGGTCGATGCGCCCGTATTGGCCCGCGCACAAAGGCTGCTGGCGTTCGCCAGGCCCTGAACAGCGCTACGGCGCACTAAGACTTTGGTCGGTAGTGCGCTGCTGCTTTTGATGTAACGGGATATGTGCGCAGCGCTGAAGTGCGCGGAAACCGGGCACTTCGCCATCGCGCTGACGACGCTCGGATTGGTGTTCGCGAATGACGAACGCCGGATTATAAAAAAGCTAATTTACGAAACGCGCCACGTTATGCAACCTGCTCATCGCTTTGCTGGAAAAGGTCTCCGTCGTCGAGCGGTGAACCAGTAGCCTGGGGTCTTTCCTCCTGCTACTGGATTGCATCCGGGCCGTTTCCACGGCTTGGGTCTATCGTTCGCGGTGGATGCTTTATCCAACATTCCAAAAACAATAAAAGGTGATTTCATGCTCAAGCTCCCCAAGGCGCTATTCTGCGCCGCCACGCTCGCCCTCGGTGTGTCCGGCTTTGCCCAGGCGGCCGATCCCATCGTCATCAAATTCGCCCACGTGGTCGCCGACGGCACGCCGAAGGGGCAGGGCGCCAACCTATTCAAGAAGCTCGCGGAAGAACGCCTGCCAGGCAAGGTGCGGGTGGAGGTCTACCCGAACTCGTCGCTGTTCGGCGACGGCAAGGAAATGGAGGCCTTGCTGCTGGGCGACGTGCAACTGTTGGCGCCCTCGCTGGCCAAGTTCGAGCAGTACACCAAGAAGGTGCAGATCTTCGATCTGCCGTTCCTCTTCGACAACATCGCTGCGGTCGACCGCTTCCAGCACGGCCCGCAGGGCAAGGAACTGCTGACCTCGATGGAGGACAAGAACATCCTCGGCCTGGCCTACTGGCACAACGGGATGAAGCAACTGTCGGCGAACAAGCCGCTGCGCGAACCCAAGGACGCCCGTGGCCTGAAGTTCCGCGTGCAGGCCTCCAGCGTGCTCGAGGAGCAGTTCAAGGCGGTGCGCGCCAACCCGCGCAAGATGAGCTTCGCCGAGGTCTATCAGGGCCTGCAGACCGGCGTGGTCAACGGCACCGAGAACACCTGGTCGAACTACGAGAGCCAGAAGGTGAACGAGGTGCAGAAGTACTTCACCGAGTCCGACCACGGCCTGATCGACTACATGGTGATCACCAACGCCAAGTTCTGGAAAGGGCTGCCGGATGACATCCGCCCGCAACTCGAAGAGATCATGGCCGAGGTGTCGGTCGAGGTGAACAAACAGGCCGAGGCGCTGAACCAGTCTTCCAAGCAGAAGATCATCGACGCCAAGACCAGCGAGATCATCCAGCTGACGCCCGAGCAGCGTGCCGAGTGGCGTGAAGCCATGCGTCCGGTCTGGGAGAAATTCCAGGGCGAGATCGGCGCCGATCTGATCAAGGCCGCCGAAGAATCCAACAAGGCATCCTGATCCGCCATGGCCGCCGCGCCCGGGCGCGGCGGCCATCCCTCTCGCAGTCTTTCCGCGGAGCACTCTAATGCAAACGCTGATGCGATTCTGGGCGCGCCTGGAGGAGGCCATCATTGCCTTCCTGCTGGCTGCCATGACCCTGGTGACGTTCTTCTACGTCGTGATGAACAACCTCTACACCGTTCTGTATTCCCTCGGTGATCGCTGGGAAGCCACCAGCGGTTTCTTCTTCGCATTGGGCGACAGCGTGATGAGCGGTGCCCAGGCGATGACCTGGAGCAGCGCCGCCACTCGCGCACTGTTCGCCTGGCTGATCTTCCTCGGCATCGCCTACGGCGTGCGTACCGGCGGCCATATCGGCATCGATGCGCTGGTCAAGCTGACTTCGCGCGGCACGCAGAAAGTACTCGGCGTGATCGCCTGCCTGTGCTGTCTCGCCTATACCGGCCTGTTCGCCGAGGCCAGTTTCGAGTGGACCGAGACCCTTTACTCCGCGGGCATCGGCGCCGAGGACCTCGGCCACTTCGGCATCCAGCAATGGATGATCGGTCTGGTGGTTCCGGTGGGTTTCGCTCTGGTGTTCATCCGTTTCGTCGAGATCCTCGTGCGCATCCTGCGTGACCAGCAGACCGGGCTCGGCCTCGCCGACGAAGCCGCCGATGCGCTCAAGCTGGCCGAACACGAGGAGGTCAAGTAATGACCATCCTCTTCCTTTTCGTGGCCCTGTTCCTGCTGATGTTCATCGGTGTGCCGATCGCCATTTCCCTTGGCCTGGCCGGCTCCATGACGATCCTGCTGTTCAGCCCGGACTCTGTGCGCTCGCTGGCGATCAAGCTGTTCGAGACCTCCGAGCACTACACGCTGCTGGCGATTCCGTTCTTCCTGCTGGCCGGCGCCTTCATGACCACCGGTGGCGTGGCGCGCCGCCTCATCGACTTCGCCAACGCCTGCGTCGGTCACATCCGTGGCGGCCTGGCAATTTCCGCTGTGCTGGCCTGCATGCTGTTCGCCGCCTTGTCCGGTTCCTCACCGGCCACCGTGGCCGCGGTCGGCTCCATCGCCATCGCCGGCATGGTGCGGTCCGGCTACCCGCAGGCTTTCGGTGCCGGCATCGTCTGTAACGCCGGCACCCTGGGCATCCTGATCCCGCCGTCGATCGTCATGGTGGTATACGCCGCGGCCACCGAAACCTCCGTCGGCAAGCTGTTCATGGCCGGCGTGGTGCCTGGGCTGTTGCTCGGTGTCGTGCTGATGGTGGCGATCTACATCATCGCGGTGAAGAAGAACCTGCCGGCGTTGCCGCGCGCGTCTTTCCGCGAGTGGCTCACCGCCGCACGCAAGGCGATCTGGGGCCTGCTGTTGATGGTGATCATCCTCGGCGGCATCTATTCCGGAATGTTCACGCCCACCGAGGCGGCGGCCATGGCGGCGGTGTATTCGGCCTTCATTGCGCTGTTCGTCTACAAGGACATGACGTTCCGCGAAGTGCCCAAGGTGCTGCTGGAGTCGGGCAAGCTGTCGATCATGCTGATGTTCATCATCGCCAACGCCATGCTCTTCGCCCACGTCCTGACCACCGAGCAGATTCCCCAGACCATCACCGGCTGGGTGATGGAGGCCGGGCTGCAGCCCTGGATGTTCCTCCTGGTGGTGAATATCGTGCTGCTGATCGCCGGTGCCTTCATGGAGCCGTCGGCGGTGATCCTGATCCTCGCGCCGATCCTCTTCCCGATCGCCGTGCACCTGGGCATCGATCCGATCCACCTGGGCATCATCATGGTGGTGAACATGGAGATCGGCCTGATCACGCCGCCGGTGGGCCTCAACCTGTTCGTCACCTCGGCGGTGACCGGAATGCCGGTGACCGCGGTGATCCGCGCGGCGATGCCCTGGCTGCTGCTGCTGATGGTTTTCCTGGGCCTGATCACCTATATCCCGGCGATCTCTCTGATCCTGCCGAACATGCTCGGGATGACCTGAGCGACCGCGCGCATCGGTGTCCCGCGGATGCCGATGCCCCCGCGAACGATGTTCCCCTTGACCCGTGCCCCTCCGGCACGGGTTTTTTATGGGCGCCCGGAAACCTCTTCCCTGCACGCCCGAACGGCCTTTTCCGGACGCCGGCAGCCATCTGCGACCATTGTCTTAACCCGGTAAGACAATGGTCGAATGGTTGCCGGGGGCGCCCGGCGGATACAAAGACACCATAGAAAAACAACTATCTACCGAGGTCCTAGTCCATGAGCGCCGCTTCTCTTTATCCCGTCAGTCCCGAGGTCGTAGCCAACACGCTGACCGACGAAGCCACCTACAAGGCCATGTACCAGCAATCGGTCATCAACCCGGATGGCTTCTGGCGCGAGCAGGCCAAGCGTCTCGACTGGATCCAGCCGTTCACCAAGGTCAAGCAGACCTCCTTCGACGATCACCATGTCGACATCAAGTGGTTCGCCGACGGCACCCTCAACGTTTCCTACAACTGCCTGGATCGTCACCTGGCAGAGCGCGGCGACCAGATCGCGATCATCTGGGAAGGCGACGACCCGTCCGAGCACAAGGAAATCACCTACCGCGAACTGCACGAGCAGGTCTGCAAGTTCGCCAACGCCCTGCGCGGCCAGGACATCCATCGCGGCGACGTGGTGACCATCTACATGCCGATGATCCCCGAGGCCGTGGTGGCGATGCTCGCCTGTGCCCGCATCGGCGCGATCCACTCGGTGGTGTTCGGCGGCTTCTCGCCCGAAGCGCTGGCCGGCCGCATCATCGACTGCAAGTCGAAAGTCGTGATCACCGCCGACGAAGGCTTGCGCGGCGGCAAGCGTACCCCGCTCAAGGCCAACGTCGACGACGCGCTGACCAACCCCGAAACCAACAGCATCCAGAAGGTCATCGTGTGCAAGCGCACCGGGGCCGACATCAAGTGGAACCAGCACCGCGACATCTGGTTCGAGGACCTGATGAAAGTGGCCGGCAGCGTGTGCGCGCCGAAGGAAATGGGCGCCGAGGAAGCGCTGTTCATCCTCTACACCTCCGGTTCCACCGGCAAGCCGAAGGGCGTGCTGCACACCACCGCCGGCTACCTGCTGTACGCCGCGCTGACCCACGAGCGCGTGTTCGACTACCGCCCGGGCGAAGTCTACTGGTGCACCGCCGACGTCGGCTGGGTCACCGGCCATAGCTACATCGTCTACGGCCCGCTGGCCAACGGCGCCACCACACTGCTGTTCGAGGGCATCCCTAACTACCCGGACATCACCCGCGTCGCCAAGATCATCGACAAGCACAAGGTCAACATCCTCTACACCGCGCCTACCGCGATCCGCGCGATGATGGCCCAGGGCAAGGCCGCGGTCGAAGGTGCCGACGGCTCCAGCCTGCGCCTGCTCGGCTCGGTCGGCGAACCGATCAACCCGGAAGCCTGGCACTGGTACCACGAGTGCGTCGGCCAGAGCCGCTGCCCGATCGTCGACACCTGGTGGCAGACCGAAACCGGCGGGGTGCTGATCAGCCCGTTGCCGGGCGCCACCGCGCTCAAACCGGGCTCGGCGACCCGTCCGTTCTTCGGCGTGCAGCCGGCACTGGTGGACAACCTGGGCAACATCATCGACGGCCCGGCCGAGGGCAACCTGGTGATCATCGATTCCTGGCCGGGTCAGGCGCGCAGCCTGTACAAGGACCACGACCGCTTCGTCGACACCTACTTCAAGACCTTCAAGGGCATGTACTTCACCGGCGACGGCGCGCGCCGCGACGAAGACGGCTACTGGTGGATCACCGGCCGCGTGGATGACGTGCTCAACGTTTCCGGCCACCGCATGGGCACCGCCGAGATCGAGAGCGCCATGGTGGCCCACCCGAAAGTCGCGGAAGCCGCCGTGGTCGGCGTGCCGCACGACATCAAGGGGCAGGGCATCTACGTCTACGTCACCCTCAACAGTGGCGAGGAGTACTCCGAGCAGCTGCGCCAGGAGCTCAAGGCCTGGGTGCGCAAGGAGATCGGTCCGATCGCCGTGCCGGACGTCATCCAGTGGGCGCCGGGCCTGCCGAAGACCCGCTCGGGCAAGATCATGCGGCGCATCCTGCGCAAGATCGCCACGGCCGAATACGGCGCGCTGGGTGACATTTCCACCCTCGCCGATCCGAGCGTGGTGGAGCACCTGATCAACACCCACAAGACCATGCAGGTCGCCTGACCCGCTGGCCACGACGCCCCGCCCGGTTCCGCCGGGCGGGGCGTTTTCATTTCGGCTGTCACCGCCTGCCCGGGCGGTGGCGAATCGAAACGCCATGGCGGTTACCGCCTCTCGCCCGCAGCGGGCACAGGCGCGTTCCAGAGCCCTCGGGCCCTTGCGGTGCGCTAATTGCTTCGTTCATCGGTTGGCTGTTTCCTGTCCGGTTGGTCACGTTTCGGACGGCCTGTCAATATCGCCCCTGCGCGCTTTCGGTGCTTCTGTAATTAGTTGTCGCATTGAGGAAATATCGCGCTTCGGCCTGCCGCTAGAATGCCGCCCACCCGAAAGGAGGGCCGCCGATCCCAAAAGGTTCGTGTCGCCGGCGCCTCTGCCAACTCCCTTCGTTCCGGCGGGCCAACCCCGCGGCACCCGACATTTCCGCATCATGGAGCTTTCGATGAAGAACAAGATCGTCCTGTTCGGCGCACTGGCGCTGTCCCTGCTGGCACCGCTGGCGATGGCCGACAAGCCGCTGCGCATCGGCATCGAGGCGGCCTACCCGCCGTTCGCCTTCAAGACGCCGGAAGGCAAGATCAGCGGCTTCGACTACGACATCGGCGTGGCCCTGTGCGAAGAGATGAAGGTCGAGTGCACGTGGATCGAGCAGGAGTTCGACGGCCTGATCCCGGCGCTGAAGGTGCGCAAGTTCGACGCCATCCTCTCCTCGATGTCGATCACCGACGAGCGCAAGAAGTCGGTCGACTTCACCGGCAAGTACTACTCCACGCCGGCCAAGCTGGCGATGAAGGACGGCGCGACCTACAAGGACGTGGCCGACCTCAAGGGCAAGAAGATCGGCGTGCAGCGCTCCTCGGTGTATGACCGCTACGCCACCGACGTCTTCGCCCCGGCCGGTGCCGAGATCGTCCGCTACAGCTCGCAGAACGAAGTCTTCCTCGACCTCGCCAGCGGCCGCCTCGATGCCACCCTGGCCGACTCGGTAAACATCGACGACGGCTTCCTCAAGACCGACGCCGGCAAGGGCTTCGCCTTCATCGGCCCGGACTTCACCGACGAGCAGTACTTCGGCGAAGGCCAGGGCATCGCGGTGCGCAAGGGCGACAAGGCGCTGGCCGACAAGATCAGCGCGGCGATCCTGGCCATCCGCGCCAACGGCAAATACAAGCAGGTGCAGGACAAGTACTTCGCGTTCGATGTCTACGGCAAGTAAGGGCTGACGCCAGGAACGCGTCTGATGAAGGCAGGGCGATGAGTCCTGCCTTCGTCGCTCACCCGTGCGGCGCGCATCTGGCGCGCCGCTTCGCCTGAGGACTGCTCGATGTTGAACGGCTACGGGGCGACCATCGTCGATGGCGCCTGGCTGACCCTGCTGCTGGCGCTGACCTCGATGGCCGTGGCCATCGGCCTCGGCCTGCTCGGCGCGGCCTGCCGGCTGTCGCCGCTGCGCTGGCTGGCGCTGCTGGGCGAGACCTACGCCACGGTGATCCGCGGCATCCCCGACCTGGTGCTGATCCTGCTGATCTTCTACGGCGGCCAGGACCTGGTGAACCGCCTCGCGCCGCTGCTCGGCTACGAGGACTACATCGACATCAATCCCTTCGTCGCCGGGGTCTTCACCCTCGGCTTCATCTTCGGCGCCTACCTCTCGGAAACCTTCCGCGGCGCCTTCATGGCGATTCCCAAGGGCCAGGCCGAGGCCGGCGCCGCCTATGGCATGAGCGGGCGCCAGGTGTTCTTCCGCATCCTCGTGCCGCAGATGATCCGCCTGGCGATTCCCGGGTTCACCAACAACTGGCTGGTGCTGACCAAGGCCACCGCACTGATTTCCGCGGTCGGCCTGCAGGACATGATGTTCAAGGCCAAGCAGGCGGCGGACGCCACCCGCGAGCCGTTCACCTTCTTCCTCGCGGTCGCCGCGCTCTACCTGGTGCTGACCAGCGTGTCGCTGCTCGCCCTGCGTTTCCTCGAGAAGCGCTACAGCGCCGGCATCAAGGTGGCCGAGCTATGAACCTCAGGTCGATCACGGAGGGCCGCGCATGATCCTTGACTTCTCGGTCATCTGGGACAGCCTGCCGCTGTACTTCGGTGGCGTGCTGGTGACGCTCAAGCTGCTGGCCATCGCCCTCGTCGTCGGTCTGGCGGCGGCGATCCCGCTGGCGCTGATGCGCGTGTCGCGGCAGCCGGCGATCAACTTCCCGGCCTGGCTCTACACCTACGTCATCCGGGGCACTCCGATGCTGGTGCAGCTGTTTCTGGTCTACTACGGGCTGGCGCAGTTCACCCTGGTGCGCGAGAGCCTGCTCTGGCCGTACCTGTCCAACGCCACCTTCTGCGCCTGCCTGGCGTTCGCCATCAACACCAGCGCCTACACCGCGGAAATCCTCGCCGGCAGCCTCAAGGCCACGCCGCACGGCGAGATCGAGGCGGCCAGGGCGATGGGCATGTCGCGCGCGCTTCTGTACCGGCGCATCCTGCTGCCCTCGGCGCTGCGTCGCGCGCTGCCGCAGTACAGCAACGAAGTGATCATGATGCTGCACACCACCAGCCTCGCCTCGATCGTCACCCTGATCGACATCACCGGCGCGGCGCGCACCGTCAGCTCGCAGTACTACCTGCCGTTCGAGGCGTTCATCACCGCCGGCGTGTTCTATCTTTGCCTGACCTTCATCCTGGTGCGCCTGTTCAAGCTGGCCGAGCGTCGCTGGCTGGCCTACCTGGCGCCCCGGGCGTCCTGAGGAGAGCGCCATGCAACGCATCGATCATCCGCTGCCCTGGGGCACGCCAGGCACCCAGCGCACCCTCAGCGTGTTCCGTTTCGGCAGCGGCACGGCCAAGGCCTACGTGCAGGCGTCGTTGCACGCGGACGAACTGCCCGGCATGCGCGTGGCGGTCGAGCTCAAGCGGCGCCTGTTCGATCTGGAAGCCCAGGGCCGCCTCACCGGCACCATCGAACTGGTGCCGGTGGCCAACCCGATCGGCCTCGGCCAGCTGTTGCAGGCGAGCCATCTCGGGCGCTTCGAATTCGGCAGCGGGAAGAACTTCAACCGGGGTTTCCTCGACCTCGCCGAACTCATCGCACCGGCGCTGGAGCGGATGCTCGGCGCCGACGCCGCGGCCAACGTGCGGCTGATCCGCGCGGCGATGCGCGAGGCGCTGGCGTGCATGCCCGCCGCACCTTCCGAGCTGGAAGGGCTGCAGCGTCTGCTGCTCGGCCACGCCTGCGACGCCGACGTAGTGCTCGACCTGCATTGCGACATGGAAGCGCTGACCCACCTGTACGCGATTCCGCAGCACGGGCCGCGGTGGCGCTCGCTGGCCGCGCGCCTGGGCGCCGGCGCGGTGCTGCTGGCCGAGGAGTCCGGCGGCAATTCCTTCGATGAAGCCTGCTCGATGCCCTGGCTGAGCCTGGCGCGGCGTTTCGCCGAGGCCAGCGTGCCGTTGGCCTGCCTGGCGACCACCGTCGAACTGGGTGGCATGGGCGACACCGGCCGCGAGCAGGCCGAGGCCAGCGCCGAGGCGATTCTCGCGTTCCTCGCCGAACAGGGGCTGATCGCCGGCGACTGGCCGGCGGCGCCGGCCGACTGCTGCGAGGCGACGCCCTTCGAGGGCGCCGAATTCGCCCTGGCGCCGCATGCCGGAGTGGTCAGCTTCCTCCAGCCGCTCGGCGCGCAGGTGCGCGTCGGCGATCCGCTGTTCGAGGTGATCGACCCGCTGGACGGCCGCCACAGCGTCGTGCGTTCCCAGGTCGACGGCGTGCTCTTCGTCCGCGAGCGCATGCGTTTCGCCCGTCCGGGGCTGTGGCTGACCAAGGTCGCCGGCCGCCAACCCATTCGCCAGGGTCGCCTGCTCAGCGACTGACCAGAGAGAGAACATGTACAAGCTCGAAGTCCAGGATCTGCACAAACGCTACGGCGACCACGAGGTGCTCAAGGGCGTGTCGCTGGCGGCCAAGGCCGGCGACGTGATCAGCATCATCGGTTCCTCAGGCTCGGGGAAGAGCACCTTCCTGCGTTGCATCAACCTCCTCGAACAGCCGCACGCCGGCAGCATCCTGCTCAACGGCGAGGCGCTCAAGCTCAAGCCCGGCAAGCACGGCGCGCTGAAGGCCGCCGACGAGCGCCAGTTGCAGCGCATGCGCTCGCGGCTGTCGATGGTGTTCCAGCACTTCAACCTGTGGTCGCACATGAGCGCGCTGGAGAACGTCATCGAGGCGCCGGTGCACGTGCTCGGCATGCCGAAGAAGGAAGCCCTGGAGAAGGCCGAACACTACCTGGCCAAGGTCGGCGTGGCGCACCGCAAGGACGCCTATCCGGCGCACATGTCCGGCGGCGAGCAGCAGCGCGTGGCGATCGCCCGCGCGCTGGCGGTGGAGCCGGAGGTGATGCTGTTCGACGAGCCGACCTCGGCGCTCGACCCGGAGCTGGTCGGCGACGTGCTCAAGGTGATGCAGGACCTGGCCGGGGAGGGGCGCACCATGCTGGTGGTGACCCACGAAATGGGTTTCGCCCGCGAGGTCTCCAGCCAGCTGGTGTTCCTGCACAAGGGTTTGGTCGAGGAGCGCGGCAACCCGCGCGAGGTGCTGGCGAATCCGCAGTCCGAACGACTCAAGCAGTTTCTTTCCGGCAGCCTCAAATAAGCCCTAGACTCGACCGCCATGACCTCTTATCGAATCGGCTTCCTGATCTGGCCCGAGACCCGGGCAATGACGCTGTCCCTGGCCGAAGAAGCGCTGCGCGTGGCGCAGCGGCTGCATCCGGAGGTCGTCTACGAGCTGTCCTTCCTGCAGGCCGAAACCCCGGCGGCCGACGCCTGGCGCCTGCCGGGCGAGCCCTGGAGCGGACGCCTGGAAGGCCTGCAGCGGCTCTTCGTGGTGGCCGACGAGCCGCCGCTGAACGTCTCCGCGCCGCTCGCCGCGGCGCTCAAGCAACTGGTGCGCAGCGGCTGCGTGATCGGCGGGTTGTCCGCAGGCGTCTACCCGCTGGCCCAGCTCGGCCTGCTCGACGGCTACCGCGCCGCAGTGCACTGGCGCTGGCATGACGATTTCGCCGAGCGCTTTCCCAAGGTGATCGCCACCAGCCACCTCTTCGACTGGGATCGTGATCGCCTCACGGCCTGCGGTGGCCTCGCCGTTCTCGACTTGTTGCTGGCCCTGCTGGCGCGCGACCACGGTGCCGAACTGGCCGGCGCGGTGAGCGAGGAGCTGGTGGTGGAGCGCATCCGCGAGGGCGGCGAACGCCAGCGCATCCCGCTGCAGAACCGCCTCGGCTCCAGCCACCCGAAGCTGACCCAGGCGGTGCTGCTGATGGAGGCGAACATCGAGGAGCCGCTGACCACCGACGAAATCGCCCAGCACGTCTGCGTCTCGCGCCGGCAGCTGGAGCGCATCTTCAAGCAGTACCTCAACCGCGTGCCGAGCCAGTACTACCTGGAGCTGCGCCTGAACAAGGCGCGGCAGATGCTGATGCAGACCAGCAAGTCGATCATTCAGATCGGCCTGTCCTGCGGCTTCTCTTCCGGCCCGCACTTCTCCAGCGCCTACCGCAACTTCTTCGGCGCCACCCCGCGCGAAGACCGCAACCAGCGGCGCAGCGCCAACCCCTTCGAGCTGAGCGGATCGGGCGAACGCGAGTAGCGTCGCTGTCGGTCTTGCGGGTCATGCGATGGGTTACGCCGCTGCGCGGCTAAACCATCCTACGGACCTGTAGGGTGGGCTTCAGCCCACCGTTACCCGGCCAGTGCCGTAGGTGGGCTTCAGCCCTCCAACCCCGGTAGGCGCGTTCTGCAAAACTCCCCACGGAAAATTTCCCCGACGACGCCAACGGTCCAGGCAGTGCCGTAGGGTGGGCTTCAGCCCACCAACCTCGGTAGGCGCGTTCTGCAAAACTCCCCACGGAAAATTTCCCCGGCAGCGCCAACGGCCCGGGCAGTGCGTTTAAACTGCGCAGTCCCGACGCTTTCTGTCGCATTGCTGAAAGCACGGCGAACGGCCGGGTGGCCGCTATAACAAGTTGTCGCATGGCGGCAATGACGGCCCCGGTGCAGTCCCTACAATCCGCTCACCACTGGCCATTCATGGCAGGAGAAAACCTCGATGTCCGCTCCGCACGCGCAAGTAGAACGCGCCGATTTCGACCAGTTCATGGTTCCCAACTACGCACCTGCCGCCTTCATTCCGGTGCGCGGCCAGGGCTCGCGAGTCTGGGACCAGAGCGGCCGAGAACTCGTCGATTTCTCCGGCGGCATCGCGGTGAACGTGCTCGGCCACTGCCATCCCGCCCTGGTCGGCGCGCTGACCGAGCAGGCCAACAAGCTCTGGCACGTCTCCAACGTGTTCACCAACGAGCCGACCCTGCGCCTGGCGCAGAAGCTGGTCGACGCGACCTTCGCCGAGCGGGTGTTCTTCTGCAACTCCGGCGCCGAGGCCAACGAGGCCGCCTTCAAGCTGGCGCGCCGCGTTGCCCATGACCGCTTCGGCGACGAGAAGTACGAGATCATAGCCGCGCTGAACAGCTTCCACGGGCGCACCCTGTTCACTGTGAGCGTCGGCGGCCAGGCCAAGTATTCCGACGGCTTCGGGCCGAAGATCCAGGGCATCAGCCACATTCCGTTCAACGACCTGGACGCGCTCAAGGCGGCGATCTCGGACAAGACCTGCGCGGTGGTGCTGGAACCGATCCAGGGCGAGGGCGGCGTGCTGCTGGCCGAGCAATCCTTCCTGCAGGGCGCACGCGAACTCTGCGATGCGCACAACGCGCTGCTGATCTTCGACGAAGTGCAGAGCGGCATGGGCCGCAGCGGCGAGCTGTTCGCCCACACCCATTTCGGCGTGACGCCGGACATCCTCACCAGCGCCAAGAGCCTTGGCGGCGGGTTCCCGATCGCCGCGATGCTCACCACCACCGACCTGGCCAAGCATTTTTCGGTCGGCGTGCACGGCACCACCTACGGAGGCAATCCGCTGGCCTGCGCCGTCGGCTGCGCGGTGATGGACGTGGTCAACACCCGCGAGACCCTCGACGGCGTGAAGGCGCGGCACCAGCGCTTCCGCACCGCGCTGGAGCGCATCGGCCAGCAGTACGGCCTGTTCAGCGAAGTTCGCGGCCTCGGCCTGCTGATCGGCTGCGTGCTTGCCGATGCCTGGAAGGGCAAGGCCAAGGATGTTCTCGTCGCCGCCGAGAAAGAGGCGCTGATGGTGCTTCAGGCCGGGCCGGACGTGGTCCGTTTCGCGCCCAGCCTGGTCATCGAGGACGCCGATATCGACGAAGGCCTGGCGCGCTTCGAGCGGGCGGTGGTCAAGCTGACTTCCGCCTGATCCAAGCCCGGCGTCGCGCTTCGGCGCGCCGCTACCCGTGTTCGCGCGCCGCCCTCTGGCGGCGCGTTTTTCTGGAGGAGTCTCAGAATGCTGGTGATGCGCCCCGCGCAAATGTCCGATCTGGCCGAAGTGCAGCGCCTGGCCGCGGACAGCCCGGTCGGTGTCACGTCGCTGCCCGACGACAGCGGTCGCCTCGGCGAAAAGATCGGCGCCTCCGAGGCCTCGTTCGCCGCCGAAGTCAGCTTCAACGGCGAGGAGACCTATTTCTTTGTCCTCGAGGACAGCGACAGCGGCCACCTAGTCGGCTGTTCAGGAATCGTCGCCTCCGCCGGCTATTCCGAGCCCTTCTACAGCTTTCGCAACGAGACCTTCGTGCACGCCGCGCGCGAGCTGAAGATCCACAACAAGACCCACGTCCTCTCGCTGTGCCATGACCTCACGGGCAACAGCCTGCTGACCAGCTTCTACATCGAGCCGGGCCTGGTCGATTCGATCGCCGCCGAGCTGGTGTCGCGGGCGCGCCTGCTGTTCGTCGCCAATCATCCGGAGCGCTTCGCCGACGCCATCGTCACCGAGATCGTCGGGCAGAGCGACGAGAACGGCGATTCCCCGTTCTGGGACGCGGTCGGGCGCAATTTCTTCGACATCAACTACGCCGAGGCCGAGCGCCTCTGCGGCCTGAAGAGCCGTACCTTCCTCGCCGAGCTGATGCCGCATTACCCGATCTACGTGCCGCTGCTGCCGGATTCCGCCCAGGAGGCGATGGGCCAGGTGCACCCGCGCGCGCAGATCACCTTCGACATCCTCATGCGCGAAGGCTTCGAAACCGACCATTACATCGACATCTTCGACGGCGGGCCGACCCTGCATGCGCGGACGTCGGGCATCCGCTCGATCGCCCAGAGCCGCATGGTTCCGGTGGCGATTCTCGAGGAGCGTCGCGAGCCGATCCGTGGCGGTCGTCCGTACCTGGTCTCCAATGGCCAGTTGCAGGATTTCCGGGCGCTGGTGGTGGAGCTGGACTGGGTGCCCGGCAAGCCGGTGTCCCTGCCTGGCGCCGCGGCCGAAGCGCTGGGTGCCGGCGACGGCGCCTCCGTGCGCCTGGTGGCGGTGTGATGAGCGCGGCAGTCTTGCGGAGAATTCCATGATCGTTCGTCCCGTACGCAGCGCCGATTTGCCGGCGCTGGTCGACCTCGCGCGCAGTACCGGCGCCGGGCTGACCACCCTGCCGGCCAACGAGGCGCGCCTGGCGCACCGCGTCGGCTGGGCGGAGAAGACCTTCCGCGGCGAGGCCGAGCGGGCCGATGCCGACTATCTGTTCGTGCTCGAGGACGACGAGGGGCAGGTGGTCGGCATCTCCGCCATCGCCGGCGCCGTCGGCCTGCGCGAGCCCTGGTACAACTACCGCGTGGGGCTCACCGTCAGCGCCTCGCAGGAGCTGAACATCCATCGGCAGATTCCGACGCTGTTCCTCGCCAACGACCTCACCGGCAACTCCGAGCTGTGCTCGCTGTTCCTGCATGCCGACCACCGCAGCGGTCTGAATGGCCGGCTGCTGTCGAAGGCGCGCTTCCTGTTCATCGCCGAGTTTCGCCAGTTGTTCGGCGAGAAGGTCATCGCCGAGATGCGCGGAATGTCCGACGAGGCCGGCCATTCGCCGTTCTGGGAATGCCTGGGCCGGCACTTCTTCAAGATGGAGTTCAGCCAGGCGGACTACCTGACCGGGGTCGGCAACAAGGCCTTCATCGCCGAGCTGATGCCCAAGTTCCCGCTCTACGCCTGCTTCCTTTCCGAGGACGCGCGCAACGTGATCGGCCGTGTCCACCCGGACACCGAACCGGCGCTGGCGATGCTCAAGAGCGAAGGCTTCAGCCACCAGGGCTACGTCGACATCTTCGACGCCGGCCCGGCCATCGAATGCGAGACGGCGAAGATCCGCGCGGTTCGCGACAGCCAGCCGCTGGTGCTGGCCGTCGGTACGCCGGGCGACGATGCCACGCCGTTCCTCATCCACAACCGCAAGCGCCAGGATTGCCGGATCACCGCCGCCCCCGCGCGGATGGCCGCCGGCACCCTGGTGGTCGACCCGATGACCGCGCGGCGCCTGCAACTGACCCCCGGCGCCCAGGTGCGCGCCGTGCCGCTGAGCGCCTGAGCCCAGGCGCGGTCGAGGAGTTTCCGCCATGAGTACGCATTACATCGCCGGCGCCTGGCAGGCGGGGCAGGGCGAGGCCCTGGAATCGCTCAACCCGGTGACCCAGGAGTGCCTGTGGAGCGGCCGCGCGGCCAGCGCCGAGCAGGTCGAGGCGGCACTGCAGGCCGCCCGCGCGGCGTTCCCGGCCTGGGCGCGGCGCCCGCTGGAGGAGCGTGTCGGCGTGCTGGAGCGCTTCGCCGAGGTGCTCAAGGTGCGTGCCGACGC